>JAIRRK010000143.1 GCA_031256015.1 Dysgonamonadaceae bacterium | reverse complement strand
AGATTTTCAACTTCTCTCACTCGTTTAAATAAATCCGAAGCAAACACAAAATCATTTAATTTTGTATTTGACGAATTCATAATCTCATCTTTTGTACCTTCCCATTCTTTTTCTCCCTCATAAATAAATACAATTTTCTCTCCGATATTCATGACCGAGTTCATATCGTGAGTATTGATAACTGTCGTCATATTGTATTCAATTGTGAGTTCGTGAATTAAATCGTCTATTATAAGTGCTGTTTTGGGGTCAAGCCCCGAGTTCGGCTCATCACAAAAAAGGTATTGAGGATTAAGAGCTATGGCTCGTGCGATTGCAGCTCTTTTCATCATCCCTCCGCTTATTTCTCCGGGATAAAGATTTTCGGCATCTTTCAAGTTCACTCGCTCCAGACAAAAATGAGCTCTTTTTTCTCTTTCTTTTTTGCTGTCTTTTGTGAACATTGTAAGCGGAAACATTACATTTTCCATGACAGTCATGGAGTCGAATAAAGCCGAACCTTGGAACAACATTCCCATTTCTCGTCTTAATTGATTCAATTCCTTTTTTTTCATGGAAGGCAAATTGTGCCCTTTGTATAAAATCTCTCCTGAGTCGGGACGAAGTAATCCGATTAAAATTTTCATGAATACCGTTTTCCCGGAACCACTTCGGCCAATAATAAGATTGGTTTTTCCGGCATCAAAAGAAGTTGATATGCCTTTAATAACCGTCTTATCATCAAAAGATTTTTTAATTTCTTTTATTTCTATCATCGACTAAGCATTAATTGAGTCATTACTAAATCCAAGGCCAGTATGAGGACGCTACCCATCACCACCGAATTTGTACTGGCTTTTCCCACTTGTAAAGCTCCTCCTTTTACATAATATCCGTAATAAGACGCTGTAGTAACAATTACGAAAGCAAAAACCATTGATTTAATAATCGAATAACGTATATAATAAGGCTGAAACCAATATTGTATTCCGAATTCATACTTGGAAATCGTAATCATATCAGTAGCCCAAGCAATAAAATAGCCTCCCATTATTCCGAAAAACATACTGAAAATGACCAGAACCGGAATGAAAATCATAAATGCAACGATTTTCGGAAAAATCAAATAATTGGCCGAATTTACTCCCATAATCTCCAGCGCATCAATTTGTTCCGTCACTCTCATTGTCCCTAATTCGGAAGCGATATTGGATCCGACTTTTCCGGCTAAAATCAAACACATGATGGAAGAAGAAAATTCAAGCAAAATAACTTCTCTGGTGATGTATCCCACGGTAAAATCGGGAATGATAGGCGATTGAATGTTCAAAGAAACTTGGATGGTAAGAACTGCCCCGATGAAAATGGAAATGAAAATCACTATCCAGAGCGAGTCAACTCCCAATTTGTAAATTTCTTTGGATGTTTGCTTGAAAAACATACTCCATCGATCGGGAATGGTAATCGCACGAAGCATTAATAGGGTATATTCTCCGAATTTATGTAATCCTTTTAGCATTTTTTCTGTCTTAGAATTTTTAATGAGCTACAAATGTAATGTTTTTTTTAGTATTTTTGTTCCAAATTTTTAGTATCTGATGGAGCAAAAGATTCTACGAACCGAAGATTTAATTAAAAAATACAGAAACAGAATTGTCGTAAATCACGTTTCGATAAATGTTAAGCAAGGAGAGATAGTCGGTTTGCTTGGCCCGAACGGAGCAGGGAAAACCACTACATTTTATATGACGGTGGGGTTGGTGACTCCCAATGCCGGGAAAATTTTTCTGGATGATATGGAAATAACCGATTTCCCTGTTTACAAAAGAGCTCAGCATGGTATCGGGTATTTGGCTCAAGAGGCTTCGGTTTTTCGCAAAATGACAGTCGAAGATAATATTCGTTCTGTTCTGGAGATGACAAAAACATCGCATGATTATCAGAAAGAAAAATTAGAAAGTTTGATTCAGGAATTCGGATTGGATAAAGTGCGGAAAAATTTAGGAGATCAACTTTCGGGAGGAGAACGCCGAAGAGTGGAAATCGCTCGTTGTTTAGCTATTGATCCTAAATTCATCATGCTGGATGAGCCTTTTGCCGGTGTCGATCCCATTGCCGTTCAAGATATTCAGCAAATTGTGGGAAAATTGAAACACAAAAACATAGGAATATTGATTACCGACCACAACGTTCACGAAACATTGAGTATCACCGATCGTGCGTATCTTCTTTTTGAAGGAAAAGTCTTGTTTCAGGGAGTCGCAGAAGAATTGGCCGCGAATCCCATCGTAAGGGAAAAATATCTGGGACGCGATTTTGAACTACGAAGAAAAGCCCTTTGATAACGCTGCTCTTTTCTTTATCTGCCAAAACAAAAACACAAACAATGCAAACGAAACTACGGAAAGCCATCCTGTTTGTCCCGACCCTATTGCTGCGGTTTCATCGAACATTTTCGGAGAATCCTGATAAATGTAATTGATAATTAAATGGAAGAGATTATGAGTGAAATGTCCTATAACGGGAATCCAAATAGTTCCTGTATAAAGTAAGAGATAGCCGAAATAAGCTCCTAATAACAGACGAGGAATGAATCCGTAAAATTGCAGATGAATTGTACTGAAAATAATCGCCGCCGACCAAATGATTATATGCGGATTTTTCAACACTTTCCCGAAAATATTTTGAAGAACTCCTCTGAAAATAAATTCTTCTCCTATTCCGGCTAAAATGCAAGTAATCACAATGTTGATGAAAAATATCCAAATAGTGTCGGCATACAGCATTTTTTCAAGTGCAAGGGCATTGGATTCTTCCATTGTAATCATCCATTCTTCTAAACCTTTTAACCATTCCGGAAAAACCATTTGTTGATTGATTACATAAGTCAAATTCAGAAAAGGTACGGCAACCAATATACTTACTATTGTCAGGATAATTGTTGAGGGAGCAACCGGAACGTCAATTTTCAGATACGATTTATAATTGTCGCTGAACAGTCGACCGCAAATAATCGCCGGAAAAATAAAAACTCCGATTACTTGAAAAAATTGGACTCCCCTTATCAAATCGGGATAATCAATTAAATTTTGCTGCACTTGCATAAGCGTTTCAGGAGAAAATCCGAAACGGAAAAGAATGAAAATGGAGGATATGAAAATCGCTCCAATCATTCCCATGGCAAGAACGGAGAAAAACATGAGTAACTGTATGAAAAAGGAAGAATCCTTAAAAGCTCCTTTCAGTAACATATCCGAGCAATTTTAGTTTATAAGTTATCAAAAGGCGAAGGTAGTATAAAAAAGGAACATATTAAAATCAAATAAATACAGATTCTTATTTTTCTTGAAAGGATTAATTGATTGAAAAAAGCAAATGATTTTCATTCTTGTCCTACTATAATGTTATTTTTTTTTATGACTTTTGCAGTCTCAAATAAACGTCAGATGAAAAAAGTAATTTTATTTGTAATCATTCTTTTACAAACTTCGGTGATGAATGCCGAAAAAGATTTAATTGAAAATCAAAATATCGTCTTAAACTATTTGGATGAAGTTGTTGTTTCTTCCACCAAAGAAACGAATGATTTGAAAACACTTCCGGCTTCGGTTTCTTTTATCACTCCCAATATGATTGAAGGCCGAAAAATTAACGGGATAAAAGATTTAAGTACGATTATACCGAACTTTTTTATACCGAATTACGGATCCAAATTATCTGTTCCGGTTTACATCCGAGGTATCGGAGAAAGAAGTACCGGCCAATCAATCGGGATGTATGTCGATGATATTCCCTTCTTGGATAAATCGTCTTTCGACTTCGAGTTCATGGATATTTCCGGGATAGAAGTCTTGAGAGGGCCTCAAGGAACTTTATTCGGAAGAAATGCAATGAGTGGAATTGTAAATATCAGAACTCATTCTCCTCTTGATGCACGTTACGGAAAAGTATCTTTATCAACAGGAAACTATGGTTTATTCAGAGCAAAAGCTTCTGTTTTAGAACTTCTTACCAAAAATGCAGGAATATCCGTGAGCGGATATTACGACGGGCATGACGGATATTTCACCAATCAATATTCAGGAAAAAAGGCAGACCGGTTGAAGTCGGCAGGGGCCCGATTTCGCTTGGATTGGAGATTCAATCCGAATTGGACAGCCAGATTAAACGGTTATTATGATTTTTCCGATCAAGGGGCTTTCCCTTACGGCATTTACAATGACGGACACATTGCTTCGCCCGATTATAATTATCCGGGAAACTACAACCGAAAGACTGCCGGCGGAAGTTTCAATTTGAATTTTACCGGTGAGCAATTCATTTTTAATTCGAATACGGGATTTCAATATTTGAATGATGACATGAAAATGGATACCGACAACAGTATAAGAGATTTATTTACCCTCAACCAATTGCAAAGAGAAAAGGCTTGGATTCAGGAATTTACAATCCGGTCGAATACAAAAAACAATTATCGTTGGTCGTTTGGTGTCTTTGGTTTTTATAATGGTCTGACAACCAATGTCATCACAACAATGGGAAAAGAAGGAATCAAGGAAAATATCGAAAACTACATATCTAAATATTTGCCTCAACTTCCTCCACCCATGAATATGTCTGTTTCTGTGTTGAATGAAGAGATTCCGATGCCCGGAAAATTCAAAACACCCTCTTACGGAGGTGCTATTTTTCATCAATCGACTTATAACAATTTATTTACGAAAGGTTTATCGGTCACTTCCGGTATTCGGTTGGATTACGAAAAAGCAGAGTTAGACTATGATACGCAGGCCGAAATGGAAATGAGTTTTAAGACACCGAGTCCTGTCGCTCCTCCTGTTTTAATTCCCGTAGGCACGATTCTGATAGGAAAAAGAAATACTTCCTTCAAAGAGGTGCTTCCTAAATTTTCCATGAAGTACGAATTAGATGAAAAGAATTATGTTTATGCGACAATAAGCAATGGATATAAAACCGGAGGATACAATATTCAGAATTTTGCGGATATTGCACGAAATGCGTTGATGAAAGAAACTGTTTCGGGACTTTTCGAACAAATGCCGCCGTTTATTCCCAAACCGGAAATAAATTTACCTTCCATGTCCATTGATTCGGTAGTTCCTTACAAACCGGAGTATTCGTGGAATTACGAATTAGGATTCAAAGGGGAACTAATCAAAAATGTTTTACGGACTGAAGTGGCAGTTTATTATATCGATGTAAAAGACATTCAAATAACCGATTTTGTCAACAGCGGACAAGGACGAATCGTAAAAAATGCGGGAAAGGCAAAAAGTGTGGGATTGGATTTGACGTTATCTTCTCGGATTACAAATGAGTTTAGTGTTTCGGTTAATTACGGATTTACAAAAGCGACTTTCAATGATTACAAAACATCGAAGAAGCAAAACGACGGAAATCTTATACCGATAGATTATTCCGGAAACTACATTCCTTTTGCTCCGCAAAATACCTTGTCTTTCAGTGCCGTATATAGTAAATTATTCCGAAACAAACTGATTGATCGCTTTCATCTTCAGGCTCAATACAATGCTGTCGGGAAGATTTATTGGACGGAAGCAAACGATGTTTCTCAAAATTTCTACGGATTACTTAACTTGCGAACCGGAATCGATAAAGGAATTTTCGGACTGAACTTTTGGGCAAACAATGTATTGAGCGAAAAATACACGGCATTTTATTTCGAAAGTTTGAGTCAAAATATCGCTCAGAAAGGACTTCCTTTCACTTTTGGAGTGGATGCTTCCTTATCATTTTAATTTTCGGAAGTTTTCGCGGTATCGCTCCGGCATTGTCTGAACCGTGATTCGGAACGGAGGTTGAAAACCATTCTTTCAACCTCTAAAAAAATCTATTTTTGGCATCATTTGCAATCACTCATCGCTGTTCACTCGTCCAATTCATCGCCGTACGTCCAGCGATTCCCTTCTCCGATTTCTTTCACATCCGCAGAAAAGCGTTCCTGGAGATATTGGCTGAATATCCTTGCACCCCTGTAATTCAAATGACCGATGTCCCTGTAGCAGGAATCGGGTAGCGTGAACGCAGAATAATCCATATACTTGACGTCAGATAAGTAAGCGTCGTGAAAATCATTCGCCAACTCATTATCTCCGTACACCTCAGGTTTGTACATCGGTACGTTCAGAAGAATCAGTTCCACGTCTCTCGACTTGCACAGTTCTGCAATCTTCAGGAGATATGCCTTTTGATAAGCCGAAATGGTCGT
>JAIRRK010000193.1 GCA_031256015.1 Dysgonamonadaceae bacterium | reverse complement strand
AAGCTCTTTGCCGGGAAGAACGGGGTGATATGAAGATCAAGGAATATCTGATCTTTTTGTTTCGGGTTTCGTTCGAAACGAGTGATCTTGAACTTTTCGATCAAGCGGTCTGCTCCCTGGATGCTGTCGAGGAATTTGATGATCTGGATACGCAGGTCTTTTTCGGTTTTGGTATTCCAGTTTTCAAATGCGCGACGGTTCAGGAAGTCGATCAATACCTTGGCAATGTAGTCGAATACGCGAACAACCGAATAAGTCTGAAGACCTAAGTTGTCACCATTGAATAATGTTTTAGCGGAGAATGCCATTACTTTGCCATATTCGTTTACCATAGGAATCAATCCCATTTTTTCCAGTTGAGAGATTTCGCTTTTCTTCAAAGGGAACGTAACACCGTCAACTTCATTGATTCCGCCGAATTTTTTACCGGCCGTAACCTGCGACATCAACGTATAATATACCTTACCCGCTAATGCTGCTGCCGGCGATACATGTAGGTCTTCCGTTTCGCCGATTTCTTTATACCGGCTTCGTCCGATCAACCAGTTGCACGCCATACACGTATTTGCGCGGAAAGCATCCCCGCCTGTATGATTTGCAGAGAAGAACATATCAACCACATCGTCCGGTTTTTCCAGATCGAGGAAGTCAGTGAATAACATCACCTTGTTTTCGTATGCAATCTTACACCATTTTTCGACAATACTGTTTTTGCCAAGGTGTCCCGGCAATACCAGTAATGAGTAGTTCTCACGTAAGTCTAACCGGTCGTAATGTTGTTTGAATTCCTGTGCTATAAAATCAATAAAGCGTGAATTGTCCAAATCCCGGACTTGTTCCGGTGATGCGTTGACAATCGTGATGTTTCTCAGTTTGTCGGATTCTGTGTTTTTGTAGAATAATTGAATCTGGCGATATGAACGTTCCAGTTCCTTCACAGTTTCAGCCGCTTCAAGTTGATTTTTCTTCAATAACTCAGCCGTGAATGCTTCTTTTTCTTTAGCTTTGCCGATCATCTCGGAGATGTCTTTTGTATTTGTAAGCAAATCCAACCAAAGCGTAAGTGTTCTTTTCAACTCTTTACGTTCATCTTTCTTGGTTTCATCGGTAAGGAAAATCTTTTTACGTGCTTTCCGTTCCGGGTTCAGGTTCTGAATGTCGGAAATGGCTGATTCCAGAAATGAGAACCCGCCGAATTTCGCCAGTTTGTCTGTTGCAGCTGCTAATGACGCAATCTGCGTTTTTTGTGCTAATATCGCCTCTTGTGTCTGTTCCACAGCGGCTTTTGCTTGAACTTCTTTTGCCATGTCTAACTATTTTAAGTATTAATCTAAAACGACTTGTTCCTCGTGAGCTTCCAATTCTTCAAGGCATGATTGCAGGGCTTCGATAAAGGCAGCCCGTGAATCTCCGTTTTGTAGCGCTTTTTGAAGAATCTTGTTGGATCGCAACTGTTTCATTACTTTGTTGTAAAAGTCTTTTTTCTTATCCAGATCTTTCAGGAACGGACTCGTTTGCGTCATGTTCTTTACCAAAAAGTCTGCTACGTTGTGGAACTGGAAATTTTCCAGTTTTTCCTGACCTTCTTCATCTTCAAATACGACATTGATGTTGGGCTTGAAGTGTTCAAAGACTTGTTCGGGTGTTTCCAGTTTTTCTACCTTTTCAGGATGCAACGGATCTTCCGCCGTTAATTTGTCTACTAATAATGTCCGATTAAAAGGGATATCGGCAATCGCTTCGGAGGCATCTATTTTTACTTCATTCCCTCCAATTCCATATTCAAACATTCCCATAATTAAATTTTTTTTTAAAGTTAATATTATAGAATTAAAAATCAATTACTTCTGATATAGTAAGGTAGGCTTTCGTCTACTTTCCAGTTGTTTTCAAACTCTTCTCCGCCGATTTTGATATATCTCGGTGATATCACAAGTGTTGTGCGTAATCCACCACCCAAAGCGTCTATTTGTTTTTTATACCGGATACAATATGCATCTTTGAATGTTAAATGCAGCACGGAGCTTTCATTTACTTTACTCTTGTTTGGGAAAATTCTGATTTCCCCGTCACGTAACTGTTTCTCGCGCATCATCCATTCGTTTATACCGGCTTCGGGCGTTTCACTGATAGTCAGCGTGATAATTCCTCCATGCGGAAGCCCGCCCGGTCTACCTTTCTCATTGACTTCTTGTGTAAAACCAATATCGAAGTTTTCCAGAATATACGTTTTCTCCATAAATGTGAATTTGGCGACCAAGTCCGGTATTCTGCTTGATTTGGTTGCCGGATCACTTTTTCTGAAGAAAAGTCTTCCGGTTGCTATTTTTTGTATAAAATTCATCTGTTTACATTATCAAAAATGACATCTCCGATTTTCATGTTTTCAACCACCAGTTTCAGGTGTGTTCTTAAATGAGGTCTTTCAAGTCCGCCATAACACATCTTAAAATCGACGCAGCGTGCATTTTCAAAATAAATTTGTTCCAATGTTGTTTCGTCCGTATCCATAATAGTAACTTCGCCATTGTATTTTTTGAAATGATCAAACACCCACGTCATTAGTTCGTCGGTAGGCGGGTCGGAAATAGTGAGACCAATTTCACCTCCTTTCACGCCCGAAGCCACCTCTCCGGCCCTGTTCGTATTTTGATAAAATTCATAATCACATTCAACCACTCTATACCGTTCCCACGAAAGTCCCATAATGTTGTCTTTCTGCGGAATTTTGAGTTTTAAGTATGCCTTGTATTCAACCATCTCTTTCTCTAAGTTTACTTATTAAATCAATACCAGCGACTACGCTCACTGCTTGAAATCGATTCGACTTTATCTTTACTAAGCAGGATCCGATACGATCTACCTGCTACATTTTTATAATACCACAATTCATGTGTTTCTTTGTTTGTCTGATGCGTTGAAACATTATCCGGTTCCCCCATCGTTAGTGTCAGCATGTCTTTACTCATGCCGGCTTCGGGAAGACCGCTCTGTATTGCTTCCCAGTCTTTCTTTTTGATGTCTTCGAATGAGTCTTTCGGATCGCAAAATGTAAATATCGAGTTGAAAAACTCTTCCGAATTTTCACAGTACCGGTAGTATTCCTTTTCCGAATCTTCCGGTTTGAACCGGATGTAATAGGCACCGGAGAATGTGCCTCTCCACGGAATGATTCCGGTTACTTTCAGCGGGGAGTATTTCACGCCCCATACGGTTTTATATTCACCATCCTCCGTCTTTTCGGACCATAAGTTTTGTTTGCCGTAGATGGTTTGTCCGATAAGTTTGGAGAACCGTTCATGTTCTTCCACTAAGTAGACACACCATTCGTTAGAGGCGGAAGGATTCAGCGTATCGCTTGTACTCGAAAGATAGTATCTGTATCTGTTTCCATCATTTCCATCGGCGATAAGGAAGGTAAGCGGGCGTTTTGTTCTGTAAGGAAGATTTTCTATACCGGTTATGGTCAGAATTAAATCTTTTAACTGACTTTGCGGCAAGCCGTTATCTTCGTAGTATCTTTTGGTGATTTCTGCTGGGATAGAATCATAATAGAATAGTTTCGACTGACGGTACGTTTCTTTTATACAATCCTCCAGAAATCCGATTTTCATATCAGGTTTAAAAACTCCGGATTCGATCGTACAGGATTTTATAAATTCTGTATCCTGAATGCAACTTTGGGCATTTATCAATATAGAAGATATGGATAAAAATACAATGACAAAAACTGCTTTCATAAAGTAATTTGTTTCATTTGTTATGTTTATTGTTTAATGAAAAAATTATTAAAAGCAACATCGTATATCAAATAAAAGGACAAAACAAATTGTACGGTTTTAGATATATCCAATTATTCGAAGTAGGATATTGTTTATTTGATATTTATTGCGTTTACTGTCCCTTCCTCATTTGTTACAATAACTTTTTCTAATTCATTTTTTTCATTATAAAAATATTCATAAGAAAAAAAGAATTTGTTTCTCAATTTTTTCTCAACTTTAAGCAATACATCTCCTTTCCAGGTAGTTTTCAAATATGTATCACGTGTCTGTACTTCATTTATACTTATTTCATTGGATAGTTTTACCGGGTGATTGTAAGTATAAAAACTTTCATAATATTTTATTGTTTCCATATCATGTTTTGTATTATATAACTTTTTT
>JAIRRK010000123.1 GCA_031256015.1 Dysgonamonadaceae bacterium | reverse complement strand
TATTATTTGTTTTATACGTTTTTTTGTATCCGGTTGCAAAGCTAGTAACTTTTTCTTAATATTTTGCAAATTCAAGAGAAAAAATGAAGAAAAAGTTTATTTTTTTTCTCTTTCTTGGTGCAGGCGGCGTTAAAAACGGTTTGCCGCTCCTGCGCGGAGCGCAGTTTTATTCTTCTTCTTTGTCTTGATACAAAGAAGAAGGAAGCACGTAAAAGATGACACAGCTACGCCGTGTAAACATGAGGGGCAACAAGCATCCGTGGGCTACGGCTTCGCCTTGCCCACGGCTAAGAAGATGTCTGCGCTACGCGCAGCGAGAGGCGTCCTTTCCCGGCAGCCACCCTGCGAGGAGAGTGGTAGTCATCATGCAAGGAGAGTTGCAGCCACCCTGCAAGGAGAGTTGCAGTCATCATGCAAGGAGAGTGGGTTCCTTTTTTTTACCTTCCGACGAAAGGAATTAATCTTGCGGAAAGATCAGGCATCGACATATCTCTGTCTAAAGGAAACATCGGTCTGTTGATTCGTTTGTATGGAAGGGCCGGTAAATCCTGATTAACTCCGCCGGGAGTTAATGCCATCATCCAATCGGCCTGAGCCTCGTATAATTCGGGAACAAGATAGCCTAATTTAACGACCACTATGTCCGTGTTTTTAATATCCAAACCGTGTTTCTCAAATTCACGAATATAATGAAATCCTTTTCTTACTTCGGTCACAATAACAGAAATACTTCCTGTTTGAACGACGACTTCCCGGTTCGAAGAATCGTCATAAAGAGAAGTAACCGTTCCCGAAAGCTTTATCGGAGGAGCATAACGATTATCTACTTTCGCACCGGCAAATCCTTCCACTTTGTTTCCGATACCTGCTTCAAACGCCTTGTCGACAAATTCGGGTCCGGGGATAGATGCATAGATAAGCGTTTTCCCTTCTCCCGATTGAAATTCATTGTATTTCAGCAATTCGGTTAAAGTCCAAGTAACATCACCGGCGCCTCCTGCGGTAGGATTATCTCCCATGTCGCTGATAAAAAACGGTTTTTTATCGGAGGCAATCGCTTTTTCCATACATTCTTCCAATGATGCGGTAGGAGCAACAAACTTGAATTGATGCCTGACATCCCAGAAGTGATGAGCCAAATATTCGGCCGTTCGGGTAACGATATTTTTATCGTCGCCGACCGCCATGACTACCGCCCGGTTACGAGGTTCATCGGCCCAAGCGTAACCAATCCAGATACCGGCATCGATAAGCCCCTCTTGATTGGTAGCCGGAGCAATTGAAGCGTAAAGCGATTTAGCCGGTTCGACTCTTGTACCGGTTTGCTCTCCCGGGAGTAAAATGGGAATCGGTATCCAAGCCTTGTATTTCGGTTTCCCTTTGCCCGATTCCAAACGCTCCATGAGATTAACCACTGCTCTTTCTCTCGATTCCGACGCATCTTCGTGAGGAGCCAAGCGAAAGCAAGTGATTAAATCGGTATTTTCGGCCAAACGGATTGAAACGTTACCATGCAAATCCATACATGTAGAGATAATTGCCTCCTCACCGATAACCTCTCTGATTTTGACGATAAAATCTCCCTCCGGGTCGTCCATTCCCACAACGCTCATTGCGCCGTGAATATCAAGAAATAAAGCATCGTAAGGAATATTTTGTTTCAAAAGGGCCAGTGTTTGATTCAGAAGCGATTCGTAGGTTTCTTTCGTAACCGCTCCTCCCGGAGTTGCCCACGCATTGAGAGCCGGGAACCAATCGGCCTTTTCCCGAAGTACACTTCCTTTCTTCAGAAAAGAATAAGAATTTAAGAGCGTTTCTCCCGATCTCTTCCGGAAAGCGTCTTCCGAAGTCATTGCAGGAGAAAAGGTGCTTGATTCCAAACCAATCCCGGCTATTGCAATTCGAGGTTTTTGTTGTGCAAACGATAAGGATAAAGAGCCGAGAAATAAAAAAACCGATAACAATATTCGTACTTTCATAACAGTTATATAGATGATTAAAATTCATCGGCAAATGTACAACAAATATAAATGAGAACATTATTTCTCATTCGGTATTTTTATTCGGAGAAAAATAATATCTTTGCGTCTTAATTCATTTGAATATTAATCGAGAATACAGTAAACGGTCATGGGAAATATTTTTTCGTTAACAAATGAGGAATTGCAGTTTATCGCAAGCAGTCTAAAAGAACGAATCGAAGAAGGTCTTAAAAGGGACAATCGGGAGATTTTGGCTATTCCCACTCATATTCATCCGAAAGAGGACATGAACGAGGAAAGAGTCTTGGCACTTGATTGGGGCGGAACTAATTTCAGAGCTGCAATCGTCGAATACAAGAACGGGAAAGCCAACATTATCGAAGATTGTAAAAATCGTTTATCCGCTGTGGAAACAAAAGGATTCAATCAGGAAAGGCTGCACAAGAAAATGGCGGAGTTTATTTCCGGATTGAAACAGCTGGACGAACGCGTAACCAAAATAGGTTATTGTTTCTCTTATCCGGCCGCTTCCCGTTTGAATGGCGATGCAGTATTGCTCCGTTGGACCAAAGGAATCGATATTCCCGATATGATAGAAAAACCGGTTGGGGAATCGTTATTAAAATACTTAAATAATCACAAAGAGATTCATACCACTTTCCAAGACATAAAAGTCGTGAATGATACCGTTGCCTGTTTATTTTCCGGTTTGACCGAACTGACCGAAGAAAATAAACCTTTCGATTCTTATATCGGTCTGATTGTAGGTACCGGAACAAACATGGCCGGGTTGATGCCGCTGGATAAAATAGAAAAACTGAACAGCAAAGAACGCGAACTTATTCCCGTAAACTTGGAATCCGGGAACTTCAATCCTCCTCATCTGACCGTTATCGACAGTTTGGTTGATGCGATGTCGAATAATAAAGGAAGTCAACGTTTCGAAAAAGCCATTTCGGGCGGCTATTTAGGTGAAATATTCAAAACCTGCTTCATGTTTGAGAAGATCAAATACAATTTCGACGGAGCCGATTTAAGTGAGATTATCAATCATCCGGAGAACAGTAAAAAAGAACAGGCAGAGGTTGCCAATCGGATTTTCGCGAGGTCGGCCCAATTGGTGGCAGCATCTCTCGCCGGATTGGTACAAGTATTGGTGAATCAAAACAAAGAAACTAAAAAGATTTATCTGGCGGCCGACGGAACTGTTTTCCGAAGCAACGATTACGAAAAACAAGTCGAAGCCGAACTGAAAAACTTATTGCCTTCGGGAGTAAAAATGAAGATTTCGGAGAAAGAAAAAATGATAGAACCTAATCTAATCGGGTCGGCTATTGCAGCCCTTTCTTGAAAAACCGAACTAAAGAAATCTCTCTCTACCAAACTTGTGAACCGGCAGCACTCTCCCCCTCGGGAGAGTGTTTGGTTATATAGCAATTCGGTTCGATTGTCGCAGCTTTTCTCAGGAAAGATACAATAAAACTTCGTCTTTCAGTTTGTCGGGGATTTCAATTCCTCTTTGCCGGATACTGTTCACCCAACCGGCAACGTCCGACTCCCAAAGAGTGCGGAAAACATAGGCAAATTGTTCGACTTCTTCATCCGAATACGAATCAGACGAGCGGCCGACAAAAACATCCAATTCCTCGTCGTCGTAATATTGAATCGGTTGTTGAGTCGGATTCGATTTTTCGCAGTCTCCGCAAGTTCCGCAGCACTCTCCCGACTCGGGCGAATGTTCGGGCGCGGGATTGTTTTCGGATGTAAAAAGTTTGTGGAGTTTCATGCCGGGTTTGTCGTTTGAAATCCGGCAAGAGCCAAATCGTTCCAATAACCCGGATACGATTTTGTTACTACTTCGGGATGCAGGATTTGTATTTTCTTTAATTTCAAACAGGCCGGAGCGAATGCCATAGCCATTCGATGGTCGTCGTAGGTGGAAATAATGGGGTTTTCCTGAGCGGGAATTGTTTCTCCGTTCCAAATCAGGGTATGGTTGTTTTCGTCCCGAAGAAGGTAGCCCAGCTTTTCCAATTCGTTTTGCAGGGCGCGGATACGGTCGGTTTCTTTGATTTTCAGCGTTTGTAAACCGGTGAATCGGAATGGAATATTCAATAAACAGCAAGTCACGGCCAATGTTTGAGCCAAATCGGGTTCGTTCGCGAAGTTGTAATTGAAGCTTTCGGTGTTCGGAAGGATTGATTTTTTTCTCAAAACAACGCCGGTATTCGTAAACTCGGTTTCGACGCCGAAATGTTCAAACAATTCCCGGACTTTGTTGTCGCCCTGACAACTGTTTCGGCGTAATCCCGGCAATTTTATTTCCGCTTTATCCGACAGGGCGGCTATTTCGTACCAGTACGAGGCGGCCGACCAATCGCTTTCAATCCGAAAAGGGCCGGCTTTGTATGTTTGGGGACGAATGGTTATTTCTCGATTTTTCCGGACGGCATTTACTCCGAAATCTATCATCAACGAAAGAGTCATTTGAAGATACGGTTCGGAAATGATTTCTCCGATTAAGTGCAGGTGCAATCCTTCTTTCAAAGCCGGAGCAATCATCATCAGGGCGGAAATGTACTGAGAACTTACATCGCCGTTCAATACGACGGAGCCTCCGCGTAATTGTGTTCCTTTGATTTTCAGGGGAGGGAATCCTTCTTTTTCCGTATAGTCTATATCGGCCCCCAATGTTCGCAGCGCATCGACCAATATTTTTATCGGTCGGTTTTTCATTCGTTCGCTTCCCGTAATCACCCGTTCGCCTTCTTTCAGCGACAAAAAAGCCGTAAGGAAACGCATCGAGGTTCCGGCGGCTCCTATATCGATGTGTTTGCCGGACGAAAACTTCAGTGCATTGACCAATACTTTGGTATCGTCGCTATCCGACAGATTCTCGATGGTGTAATTGCTTCCTGCCAAAGCATTCAATATCAACACCCGGTTGCTGATGCTTTTGGATGCGGGAAGCTGAATGTTTACTCCGACGGATGATGGCGGCTGAATTTGTATGCTCGACATTGTTTGCGTAAAATGAAACGGTGTGCAAAAGTACGAAAAATGAAACTGTTTTTGTACGAATTTTCAGTTATATTTTTACAGATAAGAAGTAATTTGTCCGCTGATTTGAAGCAAAGATATTTCGCACAGTTTGGTATTATACCGAGCTTGCAACAATCGTTCTTCCGCTTCCAAAAGGCTGTTTTGAGCTTCACGAAGTTCGATTCCGGCCAAATCGCCCAAACGATAGCGTTCCATGGCAATTTCGTAGTTTTGTCGGGCGACCTCCAAATTATCTTTTTCCAATCGAAGCAGTTTGATGTTGTTTTGGTAAGCCATCCAAATATTGGCCAAGTCGGCTTTCAACGACAACTCTATTTTTTCGTACTCCAGTTCGTTATTTCTGATAGCTATTTTTGCATTTTTCCGTTCTCTTTTTCCGTTCAGTCCGTCGAAAATCGAAAATCCCAAAGTCAGGCCGTAATTAAACCCCGCATTGTGTTGCTTTTCGGTTGTTGTTCCCGAATTTTCAGTATCGTATAAGTTGATTGTATATCCGTATCCTCCGTTCAGTCGCAGGTAGGGATAATTAACCGAGCGAGCGGTTTTCAAATCCAATTCGCTCAAGCGTTTATTTTTGGCCGATAATAAAAGCCGGTTATTGGTTTCCAATGTTTTTCTCAAAAGTACGTCTTTGTCCATTAAAAAGTTGGTCGTGATAACGGTATCGCTGATAACAAGCCTTTCGTAAACATTATCCGAAGCCATCAATTGATTCAATTTGATGGAAGAAGTGTTTACTATTTCATGTTGTTTAATCAGGTTCGAGCTGTCGGAATTAAAATCGACGCGAGCCTGCTGTAAATCCAGTCTCGACATCGAGCCTATATTATATCGTTCTTCCACGATGCGCAAACGTTCTTTTGACAAGGCAACGGCATATTCCAAATTCTTCAATCGCAGATTCTGACACAGGTAATTGTAATACTCGGCCGAAAGAGTCGAGATTAAATCCTCGAGAGACAAACGAGTTGAAATCTCTCCCATTTTTTGAAACTCTTTCAATCGTTCGTATTCGACTTGCATCCTGAAACCGTCGAAAATCGTCCAGTTCAAATTAATTCCGATATTGGCTCCCTGATTAAAAATGTTTTGACGATTATTTGTTTCTCCGTCAACCATTTTCTGTTCCGTATCCATTAACGACCCGTTGTATCCGGCGTTTAAATCGACCGATGGCAGCAAGCCGGCATTTCCCGGAACGGCGTTATTATCCGTTATTGTCCGTTCGTTCCGGATGATACGAATATCGTAGTTATTCTCCAATCCTGTTTCCAAAACCCGTTGAAGATCGTATATCTCCCGGGCATTCCCCGAATGTGACAGAAAAACGAGAAACAGGAACCCGATATAAAAACCTTTCATTTTTCGCATAGACGTTTTATCTTGATTAGTTGTTTTTTTCTTTTTTATTTCTGTTTGTGGAAAAATAAGTATAAACCGCAGGAATGATAAAAAGAGTCAGAAAAGTAGAAACCAACATTCCCCCGATAACGGAAACTCCCATGACGATGCGTCCGTTAGCACCTTCTGCATTGGCGAAGGCCAAAGGAAGCAAACCCAAAATGGTGGAAATACTCGTCATCAGTATCGGTCGCAAACGCCTGATTGAAGCATCGCGAATGGCGTCGAATTTACTCATTCCTTCATTTTGTCGTTGATTGGCAAATTCCACAATCAGGATACCGTTTTTGGCAACCAATCCGATTAGCATGATAATTCCTATCTGACTGAATATATTCATCGTTACTCCGGCCGCATCCATAAAGATTAAAGCTCCGGCAATGGCCAAAGGAACCGTCAGCATGATGATAAACGGGTCTTTGAAGCTTTCGAACTGAGCGGCAAGAATCAGGAAAATCAGAATCAAAGCCAGAATGAAGGCGAACATCAAACTGGAAGAACTGTCTCTGAATTCTTTCGATTCGCCGTCGAGAGCCGTTCGGAAAGTATCGTCCAGTACTTCTTTTGCTATTTTATCCATTTCCGCCAAACCTTCTCCGATGGTCACTCCCTTTGCCAGTCCCGAAGAAACGGTGGCCGAGCTGAAACGGTTGTAACGGTAAAGCTGAGGCGGCGATACATCTTCCTTCAACTCGACCAAATTATCCAGTTGAATCATTTCTCCGTTGCTGTTCTTTATATAGATGGAACGCAGAGCCAAAGGAGTATTCCGTTGCTGACGATTAATTTCGGCCAATATTTGATATTGTTTTCCGTTCATGTAAAAATATCCCATTCTCTGTCCGCTTAGCGCGTATTGCAGGGTTTGTCCGATGTCGCGTGTACTTACACCCAGTAAAGCGGCTTTATCTCTGTTGATTTCTATTCGCGTTTCCGGTTTTGTAAACTTCAGATTGACGTCGGCCATTTGAAATTTCGGATTATCGTTCACCTTATTCATGAACAGAGGAATGAACTCTTGCAGTTTCTCCAAATTCGGAGCCTGCAAAACATACTGAATGGGCTGACTTCCCCGCCGGCCTCCGAATGTGGATTGCTGTTGCACGAATGCTCTGGCTTCATTCTCCGAACGCATTGCCTCCGAAAGAGCGTCGGAGATTTCCATTTGGCTCCGTTCACGGTCGTTAATATCCGGCAGAATCAACCTGACGAAAGAGAAGTTGGTGTTTACCATCACAACATTGAATAACCTTTCATAGGCGACAGAGTCGGCTATTTCGGCTATTTTTTCGGTATAGTCACGATAAAACTCATACGTGGCACCTTCCGGAGCCCTCACGTTAATGCTTATTTGCGAGCGGTCTTCCATCGGAGCCATTTCTTCGGGAATTTTCATCCATAACACATAAATAGTGATTAATGTGATTGCAATGATGGGCCACGTTATCCATTTGTATTTCAAGAAAAAGTTCAATCCTTTTTCATAAACACGATTCATTCCGTTGAAGAAAGGTTCGGTTTTTACATAGAGCCGGTTTTGTTGTTCTCTTCTTTTCAGGAGTTTGGTCGATAACATCGGAGTAAATGTCAGCGCGACAAACGAAGAGATAATCACAGACCCGGATATAACCAAACTGAACTCGCGGAACAAACGGCCGGTAGTTCCTTCCATGAAGATAATCGGAAGAAATACGGCAACCAAAGTAACGGTAGTCGAAACAATTGCGAAAAAGATTTCCTTGGAACCTTCTATCCCGGCCTGAACAGGTTTCATGCCTTGCTCGATTTTCACGTAAATGTTCTCGCTCATTACAATGGCGTCATCGACAACCAGCCCCACCGATAGAACAATGGCGAGCATGGAAAGAACATTGATGGAAAATCCGCAGAGGTACATAACGAAAAACGCTCCGATTAAGGAAACCGGAATAACCAAAACGGGAACCAATGTAATCCGCCAGTCGCGCAAGAAGAGAAAGATAACAATGACAACCAACAGAAAAGCGATATAAACCGTTTCCTGAACTTCATAAATAGACGCCCGAATAAACTTGGTGTTATCGAAAGTAACCGACAGCGACACGTCGTCGGGTAAATCTTTTCTCATTTGCTCGATACGGACACGGACTTCGTCGGCAATTTCAACCTGATTGGCTCCCGGCTGAGGGATAATCACTACGGAAACCATCGGGATTCCGTTTTGCTTCATGATGCTCCGATAGCTTTCCGGTCCCAGTTCGGCATCGCCTACATCCCGAAAACGAATCACGTTGTTATTGTTTTCTTTAATGATAAGGTTATTAAATTCGTCCGGTGTTTTCATCAGTCCCATTGTACGGATGGTCAATTCCATTTTATCTCCTTCAATGGAACCGGACGGAAGTTCAACATTCTCTTTGTCGATGGCATTTTTAACGTCAAGCGGAGTGATGCCGTATCCGGCCATTTTTATCGGGTCCAACCACAAACGCATGGAATACCTTCTTTCGCCCCAGATATTGACGGCACTCACATTTTGAATGGTCTGAAGTCGTTCTTTTACGGTTAAATCGGCAATCTCGCTAAGTTCCAGCAGGTTTCTCTTTTCGCTTTGAACGGTCACCTGCATAATCGGTTGGTCGTCGGCATCCGACTTTGAAACCGTGGGCGGGTCGCAGTCGCGCGGCAAATATCGTTGCGCTCTGGAAACTTTATCGCGAACATCATTCGCTGCCGTTTCCATATCGACACTCAATTCAAATTCGACGGTTATTCGCGAAGAGCCTCTGCTGCTCCGACTGGAAAGGGAACGTATCCCCGGAATACCGTTGATGTTTTGTTCCAAAGGCTCTGTTATTTGCGTTTCTATGATGTCGGCGTTTGCTCCCGGATAAGAAGTGCTTACCGTAATAATCGGATTATCGACATTCGGGTATTCGCGGATTCCCAACGAAGAATACCCGATGAAACCGAAGATAAGAATAATCAATATAAATACGGTCGATAATACGGGGCGTCTGATACTTAATTCCGATATAGTCATTTTTCTTTCACCTTAATCGTTTAAAATATTTACCGGAAGACCGTCTCTCAATTGCATCACTCCTGTTGTAATCACCGTATCGCCTTCTTGCAATCCGGATACGATTTGAATATCCGTTTCCGTTCGAATGCCTTTGGTTACTTCAACCAATCGGGCCTTTCCGTCGGAATACAGATAAACGATGTCTCTGCCCATTTCGGCGATGATTGCTTCGTTGGGAATGGTAATCGCATTGTCTATCTCGTGAATATTCAGTTCAATGTAAGCCGTTCCCCCCGGCGTCAGTTTTCCGGTTACGTTCGGATAGATGGCTCTTACTTTTTTAGTCAGGGTTTTGGTATCGATACGCGATTCCACGGCATATACTTTGGCCTGATAGATATTCAAATTATCAATCGTCGAAGCAAACTGAATCGAAGTTCCCGGCTTTATGTGATTCGAATACCTTTCGTTAACGGAAAACTCAATTTTAAGCGGACTTATTTTCGTTAGCGTTGCAACCACGGTAGAAGGAGTTGCGTAACTTCCTTCGCTCACCTGACGTAAACCTATCATTCCGTCGAACGGGGCGCGTAATTCGGTTTGTGCGATTCGGGCTTTTGCCAGTTCGATATCCGCATGCAGCTTTTCCAGTTCCGTTTTAACTTGTTCGTAAGCTTCTTTACTGACGGCGTCTCTTTCCAGTAAAGCACTTTGACGAAAGACGCGATCTTCCGCCAAAGGAATCTGAGCCTCCAGTTTTTTCAACTCGGCTTGCAGAGGGCTATCGTTCACTTTTGCCAGCAGTACGCCTTCTTTAACGAAACTGCCTTCGTTAAAATAAATATCGGTTATTTTTCCGGACGACTCAAATGTCAAATCCACTTCTTCATCGGAAACGAAGGAGCCTATCAGATTTGCTTTATCCACCAGTTTATCGTATTTCACCGGTTTAACCGCAACATTAAGAGGATTCCTCTGCCTGCTTGTTGATGCGGAAGGAATGACCTCTTCGTTCATGTCCGACTTATTGCTTGATTTTCCGGAAAAGTAGGGATACAAAATTATCCCCGCGACAAGTAATCCCGTAACCGAAAAGAGAACTATTTTGGTTGTTTTGTTCATGATATAAATTGTAATTGAGAAATTATCTATAGTTTAATGCGCAAAGTATGCGATTACAAACTTACGTTTGACTAAGTTCGTATGAATAGGTTTAAAATCGGATGTCTTTTTTTTAATTAAAAATTAAAAGTGAATAATTAAGAATTGAATCTTCTTCTTTGTCTTGATACAAAAAGAAGCAAGCACGTAAAAGATGCCACAGCTACGCTGTGGGCGGGGAGGGGGGGGATGCCTCGCTTTCCGTGGGCTGCGCTTCGCTTGCACACGGCTAAGAAGATGTCTGCGCTCCGCGCAGGAAACCGCATTAAACGACTTAACTCTTAACTCTTAACTCTTAGTTCTTAACTCTTAGTTCTTAACTCTTAGTTCTTAGTTCTTAGTTCTTAACTCTTAGTTCTTAACTCTTAGTTCTTAGTTCTTAGTTCTTAACTCTTAGTTCTTAGTTGTCTTTCTTGCAACGGACGCTAATCAGGTG
>JAIRRK010000113.1 GCA_031256015.1 Dysgonamonadaceae bacterium | reverse complement strand
GATTTTATCGATCATCAAGATTATTATCACGCACTGACCATTGCAAATAAAAAGCACGATATGGTTGCCATTCAGGTCTATGATGAAAGAGAAACCGAGATTCCGAATGTGGGATTGATGAAAATAAAAGATGCGGAAACAAAACAAGAACAATGGATCGATACTTCTTCTTTGAAAGTACGACAAACTTATAAAAAGTGGTGGCAAGAACGTCAGGATGACATGCTTACGACTTTTAAACGAAGTCGGGTTGATTCGATTTCTGTCCGAACAGATGAAGATTACGTGAAAGCATTAATGAATTTATTTCATAAACGAAGTTAAGTTGATTGTTGAATAATGAAAAGGATGAAAAATAGACAAATATTATTTCTTTTTCTTTTGTGTTTTGGTTTTGCAATTTCTGTTCAAGCACAACAACCTGTAATTAAGGCGGCTATCGATTCTACTCATATACTAATTGGCGAACAAACATTGCTTCATTTGGAAATTGCCGCCAATAATAATAATCGTTTGCAGTTGCCTGTTATTCCCGATACGCTTGTTACCGGTGTCGAAGTGTTGAACATTTCTCAACCTGATACAACCGATATAGGAAACGGACGGATGCAAATTAAATACGATTATTTAATCACATCCTTCGATTCGGCTTTATATCAGATTCCGGCTTTTCCGTTAATTGCAGGAATCGATACTTTTTATTCAAACGATTTGGCTTTGAAAGTATCCACGTTACCTGTTGATACCGAATCGAAAAATATTTACGATATAAAAGACGTTATAACTCCGAAGTTTGTCTTAGCCGATTATCTTCAGATATTATTTTATATCCTGGCTGTTTGTCTGGTGATTCTATTGATTGTTTACATCATTTTCAGAAAGAAAAAACAAAAACCGATTCTGCCTTTCAAAAAAGAAGAAATTATATTGCCTCCGCATGTGTGGGCTATTCAGGCTTTGGATAACATTAAAGAACAAAAACTGTGGCAAGCGGGAAAAGAGAAAGAATATCATTCTCAAATTACGGATGTTATGCGCAAATACATGGAGATGCGTTTCAATATCTTCGCAATGGAAATGACTTCCGGTCAAATACTGAATATTGCACTCGGAATAAGTGAAATCGATTATGTTTTCGACAAACTGAAACAAATGCTTCTTTTAAGCGATTTGGTGAAGTTTGCCAAATATCGTCCGTTGCCCGATGAAAATGAAATGAGTATGATGAATGCGTATCTGTTTATTAACGGAACAAAAAAAGAAATTCCGGAGAAAAATGAAGTAAATGAAAATATTGAAGCGAATGAGATAAATGAAGATAATGAAAAATAAAATAAATACATTTTCATTCCTTAATTTATTAACACCATAAAGTTATGATTTTTGCAAATCCTCTTTGTTTTTTACTGTTGCTGCTTCTGATTCCGATGATAGCTTGGTATATCTGGAAACAGAAAAAAGCGCAAACAAATATACAGGTATCTTCTTCCGAAGGATTCGGAAAAGCACCTAAAACTTTTAAGCTGTATTTGAGACATATTCCTTTTATATTGAGGATGCTGGCCGTCGTTTTTTTGATTACGGCTTTGGCTCGCCCTCAAACAACGGATAATTGGAGTAAAACAACGACGGAAGGAATCGATATTGTTCTTTCTTTGGATATTTCGACATCCATGTTAGCGCAGGATTTGAGACCCGATCGCTTGGAAGCGGCAAAAGATGTTGCGGCGTCTTTCATTAACGGTCGACCGACAGATAATATCGGTCTGGTTGTTTTTTCCGGAGAAAGTTTTACACAATGTCCCTTAACTACCGATCATACGGTTTTATTAAATCTCTTAAAAGACATTCATGCCGGAATGATTGAAGATGGAACAGCAATAGGACACGGATTGGCTACGGCCGTTTCGCGGCTGAGAGAAAGCAATGCTAAATCGAAAGTTGTTATCTTATTGACCGACGGAACGAATAACAGAGGAGAAATAGCTCCCGTTACTGCGGCTGAAATAGCAAAAGCTTACAATATACGGATATATACCATCGGAGTCGGAACCAAAGGCGAAGCACCTTATCCGTTTTCTTCCGGAACGGGAATGATTAAAGTGGATATTGATGAACCTACTTTAACAAAAATAGCTCAAACAACCGGAGGTCTGTATTTCAGAGCAACCAATAATCAAGCTTTGAAGGAAATCTATCAAGAAATAGACCAATTGGAAAAAACAAAAATGAATGTACAGGAATACAGTAAAAAACAAGAAGAATATTTGAAATTTGCATTATGGGCTTTTTGTTTCTTTTTACTTGAATTTCTTGTGAAATATACCGTTTTAAAGAATATACCCTAAGTCCGATAAATATGTTTCGATTTGAACATCCCGAATATTTGTATTTACTGCTTTTATTACCTCTTTTGCTGGTAATATTCGTATTGTACATGAGAAGTAAGAAAAAAGCTTTGAAAAGCTTTGGCGACATGAAACTTCTCAAAATTTTAATGCCTGACGTCGCTTTGAAAAAGCAACATGTAAAGTTTTGGATATTGTTTATTTGTGCAGGAATATTTCCGTTGATTTTAGCCGGACCGCAGTTCGGCTCCAAATTAGAATCCGTAAAAAAACAAGGAATCGAGGTTATGGTTTGTTTAGATGTATCCAATTCGATGTTATCCAACGATATTTCTCCTACCCGCTTAGATAAGGCAAAACAAACGCTATCGCGTGTAGTCGATAATTTGGAAAACGACAAGATAGGCTTGATTGTATTCGCCGGAGATGCTTTCATACAGCTTCCCATCACGTCCGATTATCTCTCGGCCAAAATGTTTTTATCGTCCATTAATCCCTCGATGGTTCCGACACAAGGAACAGCAATCGGATCGGCAATCAATCTGGCACTTCGTTCTTTTTCTCCCAACGAAAATGCCGAAAAAACAATTATCCTGATAACGGACGGAGAAAATCACGAAGATGATGCGATTGGTGCAGCTACAGCTGCCGCCAAAAAAAATATCAAGGTCAATGTTTTGGGTATAGGATCGGTACAGGGAGGTCCAATTCCTACTCGGGACGGCTACCTGAAAGACCCGCAAGGAAATATGGTTTTGACGAAATTGAATGAAACTATGTGTCGGGACATTGCTGTTGCCGGCGGTGGAATGTATGCTCGGACAGACAATACGAATAATGCACTGAAGGCCTTGCAATCCGAATTGAATAAAATGAACAAATCTGAAGTGGAAAGTAAAGTTTACTCGTCTTATGATGAAAAGTATTTTGTCCCGGCTTGGATAGTGTTGTTTTTCTTATTGATTGAGTTTTTTATGTTAGACAGGAAAAATCGAATTTTGAGTAAAATTAAATTATTCTCATGAAAAAGATACTTTTTATATTTTCCGTTTTATTGGCATCTTCTTCCATTTCCTTTGCTCAAAAACAAGTGAGAAAAGATATTAGAGAAGGAAATAAAGAATATAAACAAGAAAAATATACCGATGCCGAGATTGATTATCGAAGAGCTTTGGAGGCGAATGTCAAGTCGGGTGATGCTACTTATAATTTGGGAAACGCTTTGTATAAACAACAGAAATTTCAGGAATCGTTGGAGCAGTATCAATTGATCATTAACGGCGAAACCGATAAGGATAAAATTACAAAAGCTTGGCATAACACAGGAAATGCTTTTATGTCGGCCGGAGATTATCCGAAGAGTATTGAAGCGTATAAACATGCTCTTCGAAATAATCCCAAAGACGATGAAACCCGTTATAATTTAGCTCTGGCGCAAAAACTCTTGGAAGAACAAGAACAAGAGGAGCAAGATAAAGATAAAGAGCAAGATAAAGAGCAAAATCAGCAGCAACAACAACAGCAACAACAAGAAGAGCAAAATAAAGAGCAACAAGAGCAACAGCAAAATCAGCAGCAAGAACAACAACAAAATCCGAATGAGATGAGTAAAGAAAATGCCGATCAGATTCTCAATGCCTTGATGCAAGATGAAAGAAATACTCAGGAAAGAGTGAAAGCCGAGCAAATGAAAAGACAAAAACAAAGAAAGACAGATAAAAATTGGTAAGTAATGAAGAAACTGATTTTTTTATTGATATTATTGATAGTAAGCGTATCGAACGGAATCTCTCAAAATGTTACATTCAAAGGGACAGCCCCTCGAGCCGTTGTTGTAAATGAACAATTTCGAGTCAATTATACGGTTTCCTCAACGGAAGACCAAAGAATAAAAGCTCCTCTCCTTCCGGAAACCGAAGGGTTAAAGATTTTATTCGGCGCCACTTTATCCGGTCGAAATTCGACTACGATGATTATCAACGGCAACGCATCTTCTCAAATTAATTTGACTTATACTTTCACCCTGCTGGCCGAAAAAGAAGGCGAATATACAATCCCTTCCGCCACGATAACCGTCGGAAACAGTGAATACAAATCAAACGAATTGAAACTGACCGTTCTGCCTCCCGATCAGGCGGCAACGGCCGCCAACGCAAACCGAAGAGCGCAAGAGCAATCATCCAATGCTTCGGGAGAAGCCGATAACGATATTTTTGTCAGAATGCACGTTTCGAAGCCCTCCGTTTACGAAAACGAAGGATTTTTGGTTACCTTCAAATTATATACTACGATTGATGTGGCGGGATATAATGATGCGAAGTTTCCGGAGTTCGAAGGATTTATTGCTCACGAAGTGGAACTTCCGGCTAATCAACAAATGAGTTTGGAGAACTATCAAGGAAGAAATTATCGGACGATTATATTGAAACAGGCTTATCTCTATCCGCAGCGTCCCGGAAAAATAACAATCGGGCAAGGTCGATTCGAGTTTAATGTACGAGTTCGTAATCAACAAAGAGGCCCTCGCAGCTTTTTTGATGATTTCTTTGATACGGTAACTACGGTACAAAGAGAAGTGACATCACGGCCGACCACCATAGACGTTAAACCCTTGCCGACCGGTAAACCGAGCACTTTCAGCGGCGCAGTGGGCGATTATAAAATGAGTTCGACCATCAGTTCCACCAAATTGAAAACAAACGAACCGGTTACAATCAAAATTACTTTGTCGGGAACCGGAAATATAAAAATGACCCAAACACCGGAAATCATATTTCCCAATGATTTTGAGTCGTATGACCCGAAAGTGGATGTTTTTACTCGAGTTTCTCCTTCGGGAGTAACCGGAAATAAAACAATTGAATATTACGCCGTTCCTCGTTATGCCGGTACGTTCACGATTCCGAAGGTTCAGTTTTCTTATTTCGACTTAAAAAGAAAAACCTATAAGACGCTTTCTACGGAAGACTATCTGCTGCATGTTGAACAAGGAGACGGTGCGGCTTCGACGGCGCAGACAATTATTCCCGGCGCGAATAAGGAGGATGTCCGTTTTATCTGACAAGACATTCGTCATATAAGAACAGACGGATTTAATTATCAAAAAAGAAACTATTTCTTCGGGTCGTTGAGTTATGCTTTGTGTTACATTATTCCGGCTTTGTTGTTCGTCTTTTTATTTATCGTGTACCGGAAGCAGGTGAAAGAAAACTCCGATATTGCTCTCATGCGGACTAAAAAGGCAAACAAATTCGCTTCAAAACGACTGAAAGCCGCCAATAAATACCTGAAAGAAAACAAGAGAGAAGCTTTCTACGAAGAAATAATGAAAGCCCTCTGGGGCTATTTAAGCGATAAATTGAGTATTCCCGTTTCTAATCTTACGAAAGATAACGCGGAAAGCGAACTGCAGAAATACGGAACGGACGAATCTTTGATACAAGAGTTTATTCGGATTCTGAATACTGCCGAGTTTGCTCGTTTTGCGCCTTCCCGCTCACATGAAGAAATGGACGAACTTTATAATCGCACGGTAGATGCAATAAATAAAATGGAGAATACTTTAAAAAAATAAGACCGCATGAACAAGTTAATGATTTTTTTATCGTTTTTAGCAGTGGTATGCAGTGTTTCCGCTCAATCTTCGGTCGAACAGGCGAATAAAGCTTATTCCGAAGCAGACTACGCGCAGGCGGAACAATTATATAAAGAGGCGATTGAACAAGAAGGCGAATCGGCCGAAGTGTACTACAATTTGGGGAATACCTGTTACCGACTGAATAAAACAGCCTCATCCATTCTGTATTACGAACGGGCTTTGCTCTTGGATCCGGGGAATCAAGACATTCGGTTTAATCTGGAAATGGCTCGTCTGAAGACGGTCGATAAAATAGAGCCGGTCGGCGAGTTTTTCCTGACGAAATGGTTCGGTAGTCTGAGAGATGTATATGGCATTTCACAATGGAGCAGGACGGCCGTAATTACTTTTTTGCTGTTCATTGCCTGTTTGTATTTATTTTTCTTTTCCCGAAAGATTACTTTGAAGAAAACAGGTTTTTTTGCCGGTTTAGCATTCATTCTGATTTGTCTTTTCGCCAATATATTTGCATTTCAACAGAAGAAAAGATTAATGGAACGCAGTACGGCAATTATATTCGCACCCACCACCACAATCAAAAGTTCCCCCGACACAAGCGGAACCGACCTTTTCATTCTTCACGAAGGAACCAAAGTGGAAATAAAGAATCAACTGGGCGAGTGGAATGAAATAGAAACCGCCGGCGGAGATGTCGGCTGGATAAAAAGCAACGAAATCGAAATTATTTAAGAAAAGTCCGTTTCCTCCCGAGCCGCTTTCGCTTGACTCTCCTTGCATGATGACTGCAATTCTAATTGCAATCCAATTACAATACCCATTGTATTCTAAATGCAACCTACGTTGTATTCTAAATGCAACCTACGTTGTATCCTAAATGCAACCTACGTTGTATTCTAAGTGCAACCTCCGTTGTATTCTAAGTGCAACCTACGTTGCATCCTAAGTGCAACGTAGGTTGCATCCTAAATGCAACCTACGTTGCAATGTAAATACAACTCTAATTTGTCAGATTTCCGATAGGCCACAGCTACGCTGTGGGATGGGGCAAGGCGAAGCCGCAGCCCACGGATGCTTGTTGCCCCTCCCGGTTACACAGCGTAGCTGTGTCATCTTTTACGTGCTTACTTCTTCTTTTTACCAAGAAAGAGAAAACAATAAACTTTTTTCTCTTGATTTAATGAAATATTAAGAAAAAGTTATTAGCTTTGCAACCGGATACAAAAAACGTTTAAAAACAGATAATAAACAAAATGAACGCCATGTACGATATAACTAAAAAAAACATTGCTTTTTCTTTCATTTTTCTTGCAAAAAGTTTGGAGGTTAGCAATATTTTGTTAGAGAGAGAGAGAGAGAGAGAGAGAGAGAGAGAGAGACTCATATAAACACCCGACGATATTCGCGCAAGCGAATAGAGGAAACCACATATTAGGGCCGACTCCGGTTGCAAAAACCGGGAGACGGCCCTTTTTTTGTTCCGTCTTCGCGGCGGACTTAGTTTATTTAATCGGTTTTAATTTTTAATATTATGAGGAAAATTCAATTAAATGTAAGTGTAGCGGCACTGATAGCAGTGCTGACGATTGGCGCACCCGTGCGTGCGCAAGTGACAATAGGAGCAAACATCGACCCGAACGAAGGTTCGTTGCTCGACCTGAAAACAAGCGATGAAAGTGTTAATTCCTCCAAGGGCTTGTTGCTTCCTCGCGTACAGTTGGCCGATTTGAACAAGCTTTACCCGATGTTTTCCTCCGGTTACGGTGAAACTTTTGAGGCACTGAGAC
>JAIRRK010000100.1 GCA_031256015.1 Dysgonamonadaceae bacterium | reverse complement strand
TTTGGCATAAAACGATACATCCAAACCCGTTTGAACTCCAACGACAACATTGTCTTTTATAATAAGCTTATTTACAATATCTTGCCAAATAAATAAATTAGGAACACTATCCAATATTTCACGCCATTTATCCGTGAATTTAACTCGATCGTTTTGAGTTCGCGGACTCCACATGGCCGGTCCTTTTGACCGATTCAACATACGGAATTGAATTGCAGTCATATCAGTGATAATCCCCATTTGACCTCCCAATGCGTCTATTTCACGAACGATTTGCCCTTTCGCGATACCTCCAACGGCAGGATTGCAACTCATTTGAGCAATTTTATTCATATCCATCGTTATCAAAAGGGTTTTTGACCCCAAGTTCGCAGAGGCCGCCGCCGCATCACAACCGGCATGCCCCGCTCCGACAACGATTACATCATAATTGAATATCATTACTTTCCTATTGATAAGAGCGTTAATGCCCTGTTTTCACTTTCTCTCATTAATTGTTCCTCTTGAGGCGTTTTGTCTTTTAATCCGCAAAGGTGCAAAATTCCATGAATAATGACTCTATGCAATTCCTCTTGATAATCGGATAAATATTTTTCCGAATTTGATTTGACCGTTTCCAAAGAAATAAAAATATCGCCGGAAAGGGTATTTGCTTCCGTGTAATCGAATGTGATAATATCCGTATAGTAATCGTGATTCAAATATTGTTCGTTTATCCGAAGAATCTCCTTGTCAGAGCAAAAAATATATGAAATCTCCCCTATTTTTTTATTATGGCTCGACGCTATCTTTTTTATCCAATTTGTAACTTCCCTGCGTTTTATTGAAGGAAATTGTATTTCAACAGAATGATATAATATTGCCATATATTCGACCCGAATTTACACATCGAAAAAGTTTCACAAAGATACAACTATTTTTTTGAGTTGAAATTATAGGTAAAGCCGAGTCCGAAAACTTCTTTAAACTGCAACTTTTGAATTTCAGCATCATAATGACGAAGAGTCGTATTTAATGTTGTCGTCAACAATTTATTGATTTTATAACTCAACAATATATCCCAGTTAATATCTATGTTTCCGAAATTTTCACTGTACGAAGTAAACATGTCCAAAGTGGATATTAAACTCAAATTGGGTGCAATTGTTTGATTGGTCGTTGCCCGAACATAAGCACCTGTCTCCCATTTCACTTTTTCACCCGGATTCACTCCGAATTTTCCGTTACCGGACAGATATTTATCCAAAACAAAAGTCGCTCGTTCCGTTACAGGAGAAAGGAATACCGTATATTTTGCATTGGGTTTATAAGTAAAACCTAAAGCGGCATTTGAATATCCGGGAACCATCAAACCGGAAATATAATTATCCGTATTGGGATAATCGTACCCTTTGGCAAGTTGAGTTCGAAAATTCAGTAGCAAAGAAACCGACCATTGCGAAGAAATTCCATGTCCGGCTACAGATGTGAAATTAATTTTATCGGTACTTTTTCTCCAGTCGTAAGATGAAGAGTAAATCATTCCGTATTCGCCAAATAAATTATTATCCCAAAACCATTTATTTTTCAAATAATTTGCAGAAGCATTCAACATAAAATCACCGGAAATGGTATTATCTCCTCCGGCCGACCAGTTAGTCAATGAAGTTTGTCCGAATGTAAGTCCAACAAGGCCGGAAAAGCTCCATCCGACCGAATCTGATTTTGAGGTGTACCCCATTAATTGATCCACCGTTCCTTTTTGAGCTTGAACGCTGAATAACAGTACTGTTACAAAACAAATTAAAAGTAAAAATTTCTTTTTCATGTATTTTCGTATTAAAAGTTATACATTAAATCGGAAGTGCATAATATCGCCGTCTTGCACGATATATTCCTTTCCTTCAATATTCATTTTTCCGGCTTCTTTCACGGCCGTTTCAGAACCTAACGAAACAAAATCATCGTATTTGATTACTTCTGCCCGTATGAATCCCTTTTCGAAATCGGTATGAATGACTCCCGCACATTGAGGTGCTTTCCATCCTTTAATGAATGTCCACGCACGAACTTCCGGGATTCCGGCAGTAAAATACGTTTGCAATCCGAGAAGTTTATAAGCGGCTTTGATTAATCGCCCGACACCCGATTCTTGTAATCCAAGTTCTTCCAAGAACAATTGTCGTTCTTCATACGATTCCAATTCGGCTATTTCCGATTCAATTTTGGCCGCAACAATAAGTATTTCCGAATCTTCGTCCTTGACGGATTCACGTATTTGTTCCACATAGTTATTTCCTGATACGGCAGCGGCTTCATCTACATTGCAAACGTATAAAACGGGTTTATAAGTAAGTAAAAATACTTCGCGCGCCAATTTTTCATCTTCTTTATTTTCAAATTTAACCGTTCGCGCCGATTTTCCCTGCTCCAAGACTTCTTTAAACTGAACGAGAATATCGAACATTCGTTTCGCCTCTTTATCTCCTCCTGTTTTAGCTTGCTTTTCTACTTTTTGAATACGGGCATTCACCGTTTCCAAATCTTTCAATTGCAACTCTATATCAATAATTTCCTTATCTCGTACCGGATTAATGGAACCGTCGACATGTGTAATATTATCATCGTCGAAACAACGCAAAACATGTAAAATAGCATCTGTTTCGCGAATATTCGCCAAAAATTTATTACCTAAGCCTTCTCCTTTACTGGCTCCTTTTACCAATCCGGCAATATCGACAATTTCCACCGTAGCCGGAACAATACGATTCGGCTTTACTAATTCGGCTAATTTATTCAAACGTTCATCCGGAACCGTAATTACTCCCACATTGGGTTCTATCGTGCAGAACGGAAAATTTGCCGATTGAGCTTTCGCATTGGAAAGACAATTAAAAAGAGTTGATTTACCTACGTTCGGTAAACCTACAATACCACATTGTAATGCCATAAATTATTTTTTGTTTATATAACCTGATTTTTTATCTGCAAAGATAGTCATTCTTTTAATATTTTTAACGTTATTATTTATTGATCTGCATAAAAGATTTCAGAAGTTAATTCTAACTTTACCTGCATTTTCGAAAACTTGGTATAATTTATGGAGTGTTTTCGTTTATTTGATTCATTAATAAATACAATCGTATGAAAAAGATTTTATCTGTCACAGCAATAATTATCGCTCTTATATTATTGATTATTATTATTTTACCTTTTGCTTTCAAGGGAAAGATACTGGAAATTGCTAAAAAAGAAGTTAATAAATCGGCGAATGTTCAAATCGATTTCGGAAATTTAAGTCTGAATTTTTTCAAACATTTTCCGAATGCAACTGTTTCGCTGGAAAACGTTTATATTATCGGAACCGCGGAATTTGAAAAGGATACGCTTTTATTTTCAAAGAATTTATCCGCAACGGTTAATTTGAAAAGTTTATTTGGAAATTCAGGATACGAAATTACCCAAATCGGGATAAACGAGGCCAACGTTCATGCTATTGTTGCGGAAAACGGAACGGCCAATTGGGAGTTCTTCGATGATAAGGAAAATATCGATGAAGAAAAAAAGGATGAAAGTGATTTCAAATTACAACTGAAAAAAGTCGTAATAAATAATTCCGATGTTTCTTATGAAGATCGTTCTTCTAAAATGAATATGGAATTGAAAGGAATTAATCTGAATCTTTCCGGAAATTTAACTGCCGATGAAACCGCTATCAAAACACATTTCACCGTTGACGCTTTGTCTTTCATTATGGATAAAATTCCTTATTTGTCCAAAGCAAAAACCGAAGCGACAATGGAGATTGCCGCCGATTTGAAAAACATGAAATTTACTTTAGCCGACAATCACATTCAAATCAATGAGATAAAAGCAACCATCGACGGTTGGGTGGCCATGTTGGAAGACGAAAGTATCGAAATGGATTTGAAATTGAATGCTCCGACTACTCAATTTAAAGATGTTTTATCGATGATTCCCGCTATCTATGCCAAAGATTTCAAGGATATCAAAACATCCGGAGAAGCTGTCTTGGAAGCTTCTGCCAAAGGAATTATGAAAGAAGAAATCCTTCCTTCTTTCGATGTCAAGTTAAAAGTTTCGAATGCGATGTTCCAATATCCCGATATGCCTAAATCGGTGACAAACATTCACGCCGATTTGCATGCGTACAACAAAGGCGGCTCGCCGGATAATACAATTATCGATGTATCTGAATTTCATTTCAACATGGGAGGAAACCCGTTTGATGTTCGTCTAAAAATAAGTTCTCCGATGAGCGATATGAACGTCAACCTTTCTGCTACAGGAAAATTGAATCTGGGAATGATTCAAGAGGTTTATCCTTTAGAAAACATGGAATTAAGCGGAATTTTGGATGCAAATATGAAATTGACAACCCGCATGTCGTACATCGAAAAAGAACAATACGACAAAATAGAAGCTTCCGGAAATTTGAATGTGAAAGAAATGTCTATCAAATCGGAAAATTCGGAGGATATCCGGATACAAAATGCGCATCTGGCTTTTTCTCCCCGTTATGTCGATCTGACGGATTGTTCTGTTCAAATAGGGAAAAACGATATTGCCGCTAAAGGAAAATTGGAAAATTTCATCCCTTATTTCATGAAAGATGAAACATTAAAAGGAAATCTGACCGTTAATTCGACTTATTTGAATCTGAATGATTTTATGTCCGAAGAAGAATCAGTTTCTCCCGATTCAACTTCCGTGGGTGTGATTGTGATTCCGAAAAACCTGGATTTCAATTTGAACGGACGGTTTGCTCATGTTATTTTCGATAAGTTAGAGATGAAAAATGTCATCGGACAAATTATGATTAAAGACGGAAAAGCTGATTTGAAAAATGTATCTGCCAATGCTTTAGGAGGAAACATGATTATCAGTGGTTATTACGATACCGGCAAAAATCCCGAACAACCCGAAGTTTCCATGAATTTGAACATTAACGGTGCTTCTTTTGCTCAAACATTTTCCACTTTTGTAACCATTCAAAAGTTGGCTCCCATTTTTGAACATATAGCCGGAAACTATTCTTCTTCTTTCAAGTTAAATTCTGCTTTGGGAAGCGATTTCATGCCGATTCTGACGTCTATCACCGCCGATGGTTTGCTGCAATCGAACAATGTTGACATTTCGAATGTTGCGATTCTCGACGGATTAGCTTCCACTTTGAAAAATGAATCTCTGAAAGAGATGAAAATTAAAGACTTAAAGCTTCCGTTTTCTGTCAACGAAGGAAGAATTACAACAAAACCTTTCGATATTAATTTCGGAGAAGGACGAATGAATTTATCGGGTACAACCGGAATCGACCAAACAATCGATTATACCGCCAAGGTTAATTTATCGGATAAATTGGCGAATAACTATCTGAAAAATCTTGTCGTAAAAATCGGAGGAACATTTACAAATCCGAAATTTTCTCTTGATACCAAAGCGGCGACGGAAGATTTGCTGGAAAACATTGTCGGCTCGATGTTGGGCGGAAACAAAACAATTGAAACGGTAAAAGAAGATGTTTCGGGCAAAATAAACGAACAAATCGAAACTATCCGATCCAAAGCAAAAGAAACCGGAGATAAATTAATCGGAGAGGCTGAAAGACAAGGACAAAAATTAATCGACGAGGCCAATAAAACTTCCAATCCGATTGCAAAAATCGCAGCAGTTAAGGCCGCTGAAGCCGGCTCCAAAAAGTTGAAAGAAGAAGCACAAAAGCAGGCAAATAAATTAATTGAAGAAGCCGAAAAACAGATTCAATCGCTGAAAAAAGAATAATTTCAACCGATTATTTTATTATTAATGCCTATATATCAATCAAATATTTGTGAAAATAAAAAAGACTAACTACTTTTGTGCCAGAGCAAATTCATAATAATTACACTTATTCTCTTATGGAATTAGCAAAAATTAAAGAACGATTGTCCATACATAACATCAGGCCCTCTTTGCATCGGATTGCCATTCTGGATTTTTTACTGGAAAATCCGATTCATCCTACTGTTGATATGATATACAATGAATTGTATCATTCCATCCCGACGTTGTCAAAAACGACGGTTTACAATACTCTGAAACTTCTGGAAGAGAACGGAGCCGTTCAGTCCATCCAAATTGACGACAAGTTTATTCGCTATGATGCGAATTTATCCGTTCACGCACATTTCAAATGCAAAGAATGCGGGTGTATCCGCGATTTATTCTCGGACAATCTCGCTCATTTAAAAAACATGACGATAAATCCTCAATTAATGATATCCGAATGCCAAATTTATTACAAAGGATATTGTGAAAGATGTAAAAAGAAAATAAACTAATTTCTAAAATTTATTTCGAATGGAAACGAAAAGTATTAAAGGAACAAAAACAGAACAAAATTTATTAAAGGCCTTTGCCGGAGAAAGTCAAGCCCGAACTCGCTACACCTATTTTGCAAGTGTGGCCAAAAAAGAAGGCTATGAACAAATTGCCGGAGTTTTTATGGAAACCGCTGAACAGGAAAAAGAACATGCAAAACGCTTTTTCAAATTTTTGGAAGGCGGAATGCTTGAAATTACAGCCTCTTATCCGGCCGGAATCATCGGAACGACCGAACAAAACCTTTTAGCCGCCGCCGAAGGCGAACTGGAAGAATGGGAAATTCTTTACAAAGAATTTGAACAGGTTGCCCGTGAAGAAGGATTTCCTCAAATAGCGGCCGCTTTCAAAATGATTGCAAGTGTCGAAGTTCAACACGAAATCCGTTACCGAAAACTATTAGCCAATTTAGTCAACGGAACCGTATTCAAAAAAGACGAAGAAATAGAATGGCAATGCCGCAACTGCGGATACGTTCACAAAGGCAAATCGGCTCCCAATACTTGCCCTGCCTGT
>JAIRRK010000099.1 GCA_031256015.1 Dysgonamonadaceae bacterium | reverse complement strand
CCGTTCCGTTTTCGTTAAATGCCACATCCAGTATCAGGGTGCTTTCGGCCGGTTTGGAGCTTCCCGGAGTCGGAGTATAAGTTCCTGTGGCAAACTCGCCGCTGACAAGGGATGTCGATGCGTTATCATAAGAATCCAAAGCCGTTACTTTCACCGTGTAAGTGGTGTTGGACGATAAACCGCCGACCGTGGTTGTCAGTGTTGCCGGCATCTCGCTGTTCAAATAGAAATAAGAGAATTGATAGACTTCGCTGACGGTGTTCCCTTCGCTGTTTTTCACTTCGACACGATAACGGAACACATACTCATCGTCTGTTGCCTGAGGGAAAGTGACCGAAACGGAATTAGTGGCCGAGGCATCCAATGTGACGGCTGCGTTGTCCGCAAAAACGGGGGCGGGCAATCCGTTACGCAAAACAAGTCCGTTCGGATTAGTATCGCCGGCATCGCGTTTGTCGGCATATCGGAACATTGTTCCGTCGTGAGGTGCTTTCAGCATCCACGGTTTTTCCGGGTGCATTTCTTCGTTACGATAGGTGTCATATCTTTGAATCTTAACATCATTGTTCGGCTGTACCGATAATATCATTCCTTCGGTAACATAGGCGTATCGGTCGGGGTGGATTCCTTCATAAACGGAAGGTTTATGAATTTCGCTGTAGGTGGTACTTCCCGTATTGATACCGGTAAAGAAATTCTGTTTATCCGAGCCGGGATTCACTCCTTGGTGTATGGAACGAGGGTCACCAATCGGGAAATGACTGTGTCCGCCGAAAACCACTGCTTGCGGATATTCGTTCAAAATAGGATTCAAGGTTTTCATGCTCCAAGTAGGCCACGAGGTTCCGTCTCCTTCGCCCGGCCACGAACTGTAACAAGTGTGTTTAGGCGGCACGTGAGTAAATACGAAAATCGGTTTACCCGGACATTCTTCCGCTGCTTTTTTCATCCATGTGCGCAGCTTTTCCTGTACTTCCTTCGGATACGATTTTTCTCCGACAGCCGCATTGCTTGCGTCGGTATTGTCACCGCTGCGTTGACTGATTGTAATAAAAGGATAACCTTTAATAACAATATATTGGTCCATGGGATAGGGCTTGCCATTGTTCAACGGCTTCAATCCGTTAATATAATTGGTTTGGGTTGCATAATTATCGTGATTTCCCATCATGTATATCATTGTATCCACAGGGTTCGTGAAGTTTGCCGGATTACTCATTACTTGTACAAACTGAGTATATTGAGCTGCAGTTCCACCATCTGTTAAATCTCCCACAATGAAAAGGGCATCCAACTTTCCGTGTGAGGTTAAATTTTTCAACGCTTTCGGTACTTTCACCATCGGTCCTTCACCTTGCGAGTTTCCGAAGTGAACGTCCGAGATAACCGCGAAACGAGGATATCCTTCGTAAACTTGAGATACCGGGATTTTTATTTCAGGCACTTCATTGTTGGCGGTTTTGATAACGATAAAGCCGCGTCTCTCTCCGATGGCTTCCGTTATTTCTTTTGCCGAGAATGTATATTCCTGAAATCCGATACGCGGTGTTTGTGCCGATTCATTAATCCAATCGGGCACGTCAATGGTGAAAAGAATATTACCGGTTATTCCCAGTGAGAAATCAAGACGGTAATTCGTTAAGTTGATTTCTTTTTCATTAATCAATATACCGGAACCTGTTCCCAACTGTGTTACGGCTACGGTTCTTGATTTATTATCTTTTCCGTAAACGGTAACGGTGGCCGTTCTTCCGGGAGCTTCCGTATTCGGGTCCACCGCAATGGTCACTTTTTTACCATTCACGGAAGGTTTACACCAAGTTCTATCCGATTTGACATTCAAACTCAGATTGGTTTCCACATCAATCATCTGATTGCTTGCGTTACTAAAGAAGTATTTCGCCGCATCTTGATTTGCAATGGTCAGATAGGTAGCGTTTCTTTCCGCAATGGAAGAAACAAATGTTCTTTGAGCAGACACGGAAAGGCTGCTCAATAACAACAAAGCTAATAAAAAGCTGAAACTATTTAATTTTTTCATTGTATGACAGTATTATTTATTTGACTAATATTTTTGTGGTTTTGCCGTTTACCGTTACCAAATAAATACCGATTGGTAATGTGGCATTTTTATTTACAATGACACCTTGTATCGTTCTTACCGTATAATCATCGTTTCCGACAACCACAACTTTTCTGTTTTCCGAATAGATACGAATCGGCTCATTTTCAGTGACAGCAGGAACAGATACTCTGGGGTACGCTTTCGCAAATTTCCAAGCAAACCCGGAGAATAACAAACCGACTTTATCATATTCGTTCGGTGCACTTCCTTCGACCGTAGCATGAAGATACCTTGTATGTCCGTCCGCTTCGATTCCCGAGATTGAATATTGTCCGCCTCCGATGTGAGTCAACGTCCATCCGTTACTTTCCGAAGCATTTGCCGCAAGTTGTGTATAATTATACATCATATTGCTTTCGGAAACAGTTGATTCGGGTTGAATAATCTTTCCCGTCGCTCTATTGACAAAATTAGTTTTGCTTCCTTTTTTAATCAATTTCCATAATTGACAGTCGTTTCCTTCCGCAAATTCTTCCACTGATATTTTAATATCTTCTGTCGAAGAAGCTTCCGCATCCGTCATACATTTTGAATCTTTTGCACTGTAAATAGTGTACCATGATTCCTTGTCGGAAGTACTGTACTCTAAATTGACATCTTCGTAAGGAACAAATGAAAATTGAGAATTATCTCCTGTATTCCAATTTGTATCTACGAGAATAATTTTGTAGCTACTGTTGCTATTTGATTGATGGGCCCATTTTTTTGCTGCATTTCCTCCTGTAACCGTTTTTGTCGCTGTAACATTGTAATAATTTCCGGCTAACGGATCTAACGTAAAACCTATGCCCTCATCAGTTAACTTAAGAGCCTCCTCACTGTCTATCATTGCAACATCTGCTTTTTTATTATTCGATTTAGCAATGATAAAATAATTATTTCCGCTTTTTTCAAATCGAAATAATTGCGCATCCACTTTCTTAGCATTCGAAGTTTCCATTGGTCGACCGTAGAGAGCCGTTTCCGTCTCATTTCCTTCTACGGTCCACACTCTGCCTTCACGAGAAGAACCTTCTCCTACCACTTGAATAAAATACCATTTGGGATTTTCCGATGTACTGACTTCCGGCAATTGTGCGAATGTTTTTTGTTGAAAAAGCATCAGCATACAAGCCGTCCAAAATAATAATTGGTGTTTCATAAAATAAAATTTTTAAGTTTTGCATATTGTCTATAAATACGGTCGTAAAGATAAGTAATTAGATTTTCCCCGGAATAAATTTTAAGTAAAAACTAAGCCTGCAAGAAAAAATATCTTACAGGCTTAAAGAATTATGACGAATACAACACTTACGTTAATCGCTGAATTTCGCTTTCAAAAACTCTCGATTCAGTCGAGCGATGTTACTGATAGAAACGCCTTTCGGACATTCCAATTCACAGGCTCTTGTATTGGTACAGTTTCCGAACCCCAATTCGTCCATTTTGGCAACCATTGATTTTGCTCGTGCTTTGGCTTCGATACGACCTTGAGGCAACAAAGCCAATTGGCTTACTTTAGCAGAGACGAACAACATTGCCGAACCGTTTTTACAAGCGGCAACGCAAGCTCCGCAACCGATACATGAAGCCGAATCCATTGCTTCATCGGCATCTATTTTTGAAATCGGAATGGCATTTGCATCAGGGATTCCTCCGGTATTGACCGAGACATAACCTCCTGCCTGAATAATTTTATCGAAGGCATTGCGATCAACCATTAAGTCGCGAATAACCGGAAATCCGGCAGAACGCCAAGGTTCAATCGTAATCGTTTCTCCATCATTGAAAGTCCGCATGTGCAACTGACAGGTAGTGATAAGAGAGTCAGGCCCGTGAGGATGTCCATTAACATACAAAGAACACATACCGCAAATACCTTCTCGACAATCGTTATCGAATGCGACCGGTTCTTTGTGTTCGCGAACTAATTGTTCATTCAATATATCCAGCATTTCCAGAAAAGAAGTATCTCCGGTAATGTTGTTCAATTTATATTCTTCAAAATTACCTTGAGCTTTCGGTCCTTTCTGACGCCAAACTTTTACCGTTATATTAATTGTTTTTTCCATTGTTTTTACGCTTTATAATTTCTTTGTTGACGTACTACAAATTCATATTCCAGAGACTCTTTTATTAATTCGGGCTCTTTGTCCTCTCCGGAAAATTTCCAACAAGATGCATAAGCATAATGTTCATCGTCGCGCAGAGCTTCTCCTTCCGGAGTTTGGTATTCTTCGCGGAAATGACCTCCACAAGATTCATTACGGTTAAGACCATCCAAGGCCATTAAATAACCGATATCGAAAAAGTCGGCCAAACGAAGTGCTTTTTCCAACTCTACATTCAATGTATTGGATTGGCCGGGAATGAATACTTCTTTCCAAAACTCCGCTTTCAGGGCTTTTATCTTAGTCAAAGCCGTTTCCAACGATTCTTTGGTTCTCGCCATACCTACATAATCCCACATGATATGCCCCAAAGCTTTGTGGAAAGAATCTACCGAGCGGCTGCCTTTTATACTCATCAATTGAGCGATTTTGTCTTCTACTTCTCTTTCCGTTTTTTCAAATTCGGGAAGATCCACGCTAAAACGAGGTACTTGAATCTGATCCGACAAATAATTCTGGATGGTGTAAGGTAAAACGAAGTAACCGTCAGCTAAACCTTGCATCAATGCAGAAGCTCCCAATCTGTTTGCGCCGTGATCGGAAAAGTTTGCCTCTCCGATGGCGAAACATCCCGGGATGGTAGTCATCAATTCATAATCGACCCAGATTCCTCCCATTGTATAGTGAATGGCGGGATAAATCATCATCGGTGTTTCGTAAGGATTGTCCGCCGTGATTTTTTCGTACATTTGGAATAAGTTTCCATAACGAGCAGCTACAACGTCTTTTCCTAAACGTTCAATAGCGGAAGAGAAATCCAAAAATACGGCCAATCCTGTGTTATTCACACCAAAACCGGCATCCGTTCTTTCTTTTGCCGCACGCGAAGCCACATCACGAGGAACAAGATTTCCAAAAGCCGGATATCTTCGTTCCAGATAATAATCTCGGTCTTCTTCTTTGATTTGAGTCGGCTTTAACTTTCCTTCTTGAAGTGCTTTGGCATCTTCTATTTTTTTAGGAACCCAAATGCGTCCGTCATTACGTAACGATTCGGACATCAGGGTCAGTTTGGATTGGAAATCTCCATGTACGGGAATACAAGTCGGGTGAATTTGAGCGAAAGCGGGATTAGCAAACAAGGCTCCTTTTCTGTAACATTGCATAGCAGCCGAACCATTGGAATTCATCGCATTTGTGGAAAGGAAGAACGCATTTCCGTAACCTCCCGTTCCGATTACAACGGCATGAGCGGAGAATCGTTCCAGTTTCCCGGTAACCAAGTTACGGGCAATAATCCCTCTGGCTCGTTCCACTCCCTTTTCATCTTTTACAAGAACCAAATCCATCATTTCATAGCGAGTGTACAATTTTACACTTCCTTTATGAACCTGACGACTCAATGCCGAATAAGCTCCGAGTAATAATTGTTGACCTGTTTGTCCTTTTGCATAAAACGTACGGGAAACTTGTGCTCCGCCGAAAGAACGGTTATCCAACAAACCTCCGTATTCGCGAGCAAAAGGGACTCCTTGTGCAACACATTGGTCTATAATACTGTTAGAAACTTCCGCTAAACGGTAAACGTTCGCCTCACGGGCGCGGTAATCTCCTCCTTTGATGGTGTCGTAAAACAACCGATAAACAGAGTCTCCGTCGTTTTGATAATTTTTTGCGGCATTGATACCTCCTTGTGCTGCGATTGAGTGAGCACGACGAGGAGAATCCTGAATGCAGAAATTCAGAACGTTGAAGCCCATTTCTCCTAAAGATGCGGCAGCAGATGCTCCTGCCAAGCCGGTTCCGACTACAATAACATCCAAACGGCGTTTATTGGCCGGATTCACCAATTTCTGGTGACTTTTATAATAAGTCCATTTTTCAGCCAAAGGGCCTTGTGGAATACTTGCATTTAACTTTGTCATAATTACTTGATTTAAAATGAAGTTGAAACTAAATTAAATTCCCCACCAAACGGAGCCGGTAATGAAAGCTTTGATGGTGAAGAAAACAGGAACAATTGCAAAACCAATCATAATGACAGTTGCAACAACGTTTGAAATAATTTTCAAACGAGAAAACCAAACTTTTCCATTCCAACCTAATGTTTGAAAAGCACTCCATACTCCATGAGTCAAATGAAACCAAAGCGCCCCTAACCAAACAATGTAAACGATTGAATACATCGGGTTAGAAAACAGCTGAATAACCGGATCTGCAATTTGAGTAATCGCTCCTTCTAAATGAAAAAGTTCCGAAAATTGCATTTTGTACCAGAAGTTCCACATGTGTATAAGTAATCCGATTAAAATAATTACTCCCAATACATACATGTTCTTTGCCGACCATTCCGTTTCCGTTTTACTTGAGTAAGCATACTTATCACTGCCTCTGGCCTTTTGGTTCAAAAGCGTCAACCATGTTCCATAAATAAAATGGGTGGCAACGCCCGCTCCCAAGATTAAGGTAGCGGCCACAGCATACCAATTTGCTCCCAACATCTCACCTATCCAATTATAAGCTTCGGCTGAAATCACCAAAACCAAATTCATTGACATGTGGAAAAGCAAAAACAAAACAAGGAAGATACCTGATATGCTCATGATAAGCTTCCTACCAATAGAAGAACTTAATAACCAATTCATAAAATTTTGTTTTAATTATGTGGACTAAATATTTATGTGCGAATCCGTGTGCAAAAATAAATTAAAAAAGGGCAATTGGCAAGATTTAATGAAAGTATTTATTCAAAACGCCATGTTAACCGAAATAAGGTATTCAATATGAGAAAACAAAGTATGGAAGCAACGCATCGCTATATAACGGTAACAATATGTTATTACGTTGGGTAGTCCTTTGGATTGCTTGGCCAATTGCTGTCGGCTGTTTTGTTATATTCTTCCATCTTAATAAAAACCTTAAAGGTAAGCGGAAAAAAACGAAAATACAAGAACAAACTTCATGTGTTTATTTTTAATTCCTACATTTGCAGAATGTATAAAATGATTACTCTATTGGGACCGACGGCTTCCGGGAAAACGACTTTCGCGGCAGCTTTAGCCGATAAATTAAATTCCGAGATTATCAGTGCTGATTCAAGGCAAGTTTACAGAGGAATGACAATCGGAACCGGAAAAGATTTGAATGATTATATCGTGAATGGAAAACCGATTCCGTATCATTTAATCGACATCTGCAATCCGGGAGACAAATACAATGTGTTTCAGTTTCAACACGATTTTCATGATGTGTTCGGAAAAATCAAAGCAAACGGAAAACTTCCTGTTTTATGCGGAGGAACCGGATTGTATATCGAATCGGTATTGAAAGCTTATCGATTGCCGGATGTACCGGAAAATAAAGAGTTAAGAAACAAACTGAAAGATAAAAATCTATCCGAATTGAAAGAGATATTAAGCTCGTACAAAAAACTGCATAATAAAACCGATCTCGATTCGGCTCAAAGAGCTATCCGTGCGATTGAAATTGAAGAATATTGCCTTACTCAATCTCCGCAAAACAGTGATTATCCTCCGATAAACAGTCTTATTTTAGGTATTGATATTAATCGGGATTTGAGAAGAGAAAAAATAAGTTATCGATTAAAAAGCCGATTGGAAGAAGGGATGATTCAGGAGGTGAAAAACCTAATCGATTCCGGCGTTTCTCCGGAAGATTTAATTTATTACGGATTAGAATACAAGTATATAACGTTACATATAACAGGTGAACTCTCTTACAAGGAGATGTACAGGCAATTGGAAATAGCGATTCACCAATTTGCAAAAAGACAGATGACTTGGTTTAGAGGAATGGAAAGGAAAGGTTTTTTGATTCATTGGATAGATTCTCAAGTACCGACGGAAAAGAAAATAGAGTACGCGCTTTCTCTGCTGCACCGGAATTAGCCTAATTTGCTTACTTTTCTAAGTCTTTCTTCATCCAACACTTTTATTTTTCGACCATCCAAAACGATTATCCGTTCATTGACAAACATCGAAAGTGTTCGAATGGCATTGGAAGTTGTCATATTCGACAAACTGGCCAAATCTTCCCGAGCCAAATAAATATTAATCGTATTATCATCTTCCAATCCGTAGCTGTCAATAAGAGAAATCAAAGCTTCGGCCAAACGTCCTCGAATGTGTTTTTGAGTAAGATTAACCGTTCGTTCATCAGCGATTCCCAAATCGATGGAAAGTTGACGAATAAAAAATTTACAAATATCGTAATTATGCCTCATTATTTCCGTTACGATTTTCATCGGAATCAGACAAACGGTAGAAGCCTCAAAAGCAGCCGCATCCGTTAAGTAATCTTCCTGAGCAAAATAAGCGCGATAGGCAAAATATTGAATCGGTCGAATCATCCGGATAATCTGACTTCTTCCGCCAATGCCTTCTTTGTATATTTTCACTTTGCCTTTCAGCAAACACATCAAATAGGCCGGTTGTTCTCCTTCAGCATAAATTTGCTGGTTCCTTCTGTAGTGCTGCACATGAGCATTACTACGAAGCAAATCCCGCTCCTGGTCGCTAAGCAGCCTCCATACTTCATGAAGACTTGTTGAATAATCGAAAATTTCGTCATTGATTATGCTCATATATGTTTTATAACAATGTTATAGAGCACAAAAATAACAATTTTTCAAATTCCAACAGAACAAAAAAAGATTTATTTTACAATTATGCTGTCTAACCGGAGAAATTTGCCTAAATTTGCGCCTTGATTTTATACAGAAACTATCATTTTAATTCGATTAAGAGTAATCCCATGAATAAATTATTGTCTGCCGTTATTGTCTGTTTATTCTTGTTTTTTGCCTCGTTCTGCACCGAACCCGGGACAAAACCGTACAATGAAGGAATAAACATCGTTCCCATGCCTTTGGAGTTGGAACAAAAAGAAGGAAACTTTATGCTGTCGAAGCAAACCGTATTTGTCGTAAATAATGAAGCTGCCGAAAAAATAGCATCATTCTTTTCGGAAAAAATAAGTCGTTCAACAAGTTTTAAATTAAAATCAGTCCACGAAAAACCTGCATCGAACTATATTTCTTTGGAAATAAAATCGAATCTTCCGATTAATGAGGAAGGATATTTACTCGAAGCAAGTGCCGAAGGGATTAATATTCAATCAAATACTCCCACCGGATTATTTTACGGAATGCAAACAGTGATGCAATTACTTCCTGCCGAAATAGAAAGTAAAAAAGTTGTGAAAGGAATGGCATGGACTGTTCCCGCCGTCAAAATAAAAGATGAACCTCGTTTCAGCTATCGCGGAATGCACTTGGATGCTTGCCGTCATTTCGCAAGTATCGATTTTATCAAAAAACAATTGGATTTATTATCCTTGTTTAAGATTAATAAATTTCACTGGCACTTGACTGACGATCAGGGATGGCGTATCGAAATAAAGAAATATCCCAAATTAACGGAAATAGGTGCTCAACGTACCGAAGGAGAAGGAAATACCTACGGACCGTTTTTCTACACTCACGAAGAAATAAAAGAAATTGTTGCTTATGCGAAAGAACGATTTATTGAAGTTATTCCCGAAATCGAATTCCCCGGCCATGCAGTAGCCGCTATCTCGGCTTACCCCGAATTGTCTTGTACGGGAAAGACAATTCAAGTCAGAAATATCTGGGGAGTTGCCAATGATGTTTTTTGCGCAGGGAAAGAATCAACTTTCGAGTTTATGGAAAATGTTTTAACGGAAGTCATCCCGCTGTTTGAGAGCGATTATTTTCATATCGGAGGAGATGAATGTCCCAAAGGACGTTGGAAAGAATGTCCTGATTGTCAGGCGCGTATCCGTTCATTGGGAATAAAAGCAAACAAAGAACATTCGGCGGAGGAACAACTGCAAAGCTATTTTATCAGCCGCGTTGAGAAAGTGCTTCTTGCTCACAACAAAAAAATGATTGGCTGGAATGAAATTCTGGAAGGAGGTCTCGCTCCGTCGGCAACGGTTATGAGTTGGCAGGGAGAAACCGGCGGAATCGCTGCCGCAAATATGGGACACGATGTGATAATGACTCCGGGCGAATGGATGTATTTGGATAAGTATCAGGGCGACAGTAAAGTTCTTCCGGTGACTATCGGAGGATATCTCAACTTGGAAAAAGTGTATAATTACGACCCTGTCCCGAAAAAAATCGATGACGATAAAACCCGGCATATTTTGGGAGCGCAAACGAATGTTTGGACAGAATATAAATACACGGAAAATGACATGGAGCATGATATTTATCCTCGTGTTATTGCTTTGGCCGAACTGAACTGGACTCCGAAATACAAAAAAGATTATAAAGATTTTGAACGCAGAATAGAAAATCAACGTGCACGATTAGACAAGTACGATGTGAATTATTATATTCCGAGACCGGAGCAAAAAGGAGCTCCTTCGTGTGATTTCGTTGCATTTACAGACAGTGCCGTCATTGAATTAGAGACTTCCGAACCCGTTAAAATTGTTTACACAACAGACGGACGCGACCCTTCCGCAAATTCAAAAGAATATACGGAAGCATTGACGTTTTCAGAAAATACCTCATTGAAAGTGCGTTCCATTGTTTTATCAGGAAGAATGAGTCCGATTCGGACAATTACACTGGAAAAGCAAAGCTTGGCACCCGCCGTTGAAAAGGAGAAAAATATCCCGAAAGGAATTAAAGCCGAATATTATCAAGGACTTTGTCGGACTTTGGCCGAATTAGACAATAAAACTCCGGATGAAGAAGAGTATATTGACGCTCCTCAACAGTCAAAACATCAAATTAAAGGATACGGAGATATCTATCACGATGACGTTTTTTGGTCGACCATTCTTTCCGGATATATTCATATTCCCGAAGATGGCGTGTACTATTTCAGTACCGATTACGAATTTTGGATTGACAACGAATTACTCGTCTCAAACAAAAAGGATAACCGGGGAACGGCGCATCGTTTTTCCCGCAGCGACAAATCAATTGCATTGTCGAAAGGATATCATACTTTCAAATTAGCGCGTTTGGGAACGATATTCGGAGGTTGGCCGACTCAATGGAACAGAATCACGTTGGCGATGCGGAAAGCAGATAAACCCGATTTTAAAATCATGGGAGCGGATTTTTTCGAATAATTTGTCCGGTCAAAACCGGCTGAGTTCAGCGATTAATATCAAAAGCCAGTTTGGCTCCGAAAGAATCTATTTTCCCTTTGTATAAAGAAACAAATAAACCGGCGTTGCCGAGAAAGTTACCGAATCCATATCCTATTTCGGTATAAGACGGCAAAACCGGAGTGTACAGTTGACTGAGATAAATTCGCTCCTGAAGAATATCTTTCGATACTCTTCTGAATAATCGTAACAAGGCAAAAGGCGATTCGTACATGAAATGAGTCTGAATGTAACGATTGGAAGCATTGTACCAATTTCCGGGCAATAAATGAAACACTCCGCCAATCGGGTCGTTCCATGATTCGGGAATATTCCTTTTCCGGAAATACTTAAAATCGGCAAAATAAACCGATTTTGTATTCGTAAACCAACCCGCTCCCAAGTAATAATGAAACGAACGCATCAATCCGGCCGGTATTTTTTGCTGTATATCGATTTCTATTCGCTCATAATCGCTTTCGCTGCCAAGAATACCTTTTATTCCTCTTGCATATTCGATTGAAAAAGTAGGGAAATCGGAACGGACATATTCTTTTTTCTTTCCGTTAAATCGATAATACTGTTTAGGAGTCCAGCTTAATCCGATTACGGGAGCAAAAGCATAATACTGATCATAAACCCAATCAACCAATTCGTCGGCCAAATCATGTTCTGTTTCTGAATCTTGCCGGGCGGAATTGTCTTTCACCGGAGAATACCAATCGTAATTGATACCTCCCCGCAGAATTAAACCATTTGCCAACTCATAGTGAGATTCCGATGCAAACCGATAATGCTTGAAATAATCGATATTAAAATCATCGAAATTAATGCTGTCGGGCATCATTTTATTGATTTGGTTTATGATGGAAGAATTAAACGATTTATTGTCGTTTCGGAATGAAAAATCGACAAAACCCGATTTGCCGGGATAAAAAATCCATCGACTCGGAAAGTCGAAATACACTTCACTTCTCTGAAGAAGCAATCCCACACTTGGATTAAATTGAAATTCCCGACCGGTTTCATATTCTTTCGAGAAATTAATTTGTTGACGATAAACAATCCCGTCCATTTTCGAATAATAGAAACTCAACGGATTGATAAATCCCGAATAATACAAATTGATATCTTTGTGTCGCTGTCTTTTAGGAGAAAATAAACCCGGAGAAAATTTCCGGATTTTCGATAAAGTCGATTCCTTTTTTCGCTCATTATTCCGGGATAACAATCTCCGTTCGTCCATGCTAAGCGGATTCGGACGAAGATCTTCCCAAAACAACGAATCGCCGATAATCGGAACAAGGTCGCTCGAAGAATGATAATAAAGACTTAAATCGAACGATTCGGGCCGGTTTTCTTCGCTTCCATCGTTTAATTTAATCGAATTATATTCGCTTAAAGTCGAATAAGAATAAACAGCTTCATTCCCCAATACGTTAAAATGTATCGTTATTTCGGAAGTCAGCGGTAAAAGAAAACGGTGATGAGGCAACCCGAAAGTGGTTGTTATTTTGAAATCCGAAAGGTCCTGTCGACCCGAAATATCAATCTTATAAATCGACCAAACATCATCTACAATATACAAACAGCCTGAAATCAATTTCTGACTTTGTATCTTGGGAACAATCTTTACTTGATGAATCGTATAATTTAATGTATCGATTGAAGCTATATACTCAAAAGAATAGTATTTGAAAATGTTGTAATTTCCCGGCAAAAAAGCGTAATCACGAAAAACCGTCGGATTGTAAATATTAATCCCGATAAAAGGCATTAAACGCTCCCGAATATCCTGAATGTTTATTTTATGCCCGTTAGCGGCAATCATATCATGACTGAAATAATCGGGATAAGTATAATGAAGCTTAATAATCGATTCCACAAACGAACTGTCGCTGTTTCCGTTCAGGTAAAAAAAGTCCGGAGCATACCGGAACAGCAAATTTTTCTTCCATACTTTTGTGTTTCCTTTCACGTACAGTTGAGCATCGTACTCCCGAATTTGATTTTCATAAACGGCTCTGTATCGAATCAATTGATTGATAACGGAATCGGCCTTGTTACTGTTATTATCCTGCGCGGACGCGGTTAAAAAAGAAACCAAACACAAAAAGCCGAGAAAAACAGCTCCGATTTTCTTTTCTTTATACTGATTATGTTTAGGACGATTCGGCAATTTTTTTCCGTTTTATATTCGATTTATGAGGAAAGCCGGTTGGCGGTAAAGCTCCTTACCGGCTTAAAAATTTGAATGAACAAAGATAGATTAAAATTCGAGAACATCGAAATAAGGATGAATGAAAACCGCTTTCTCCTTGATTTATAACAATTACGGATATTTTCGGTCATTCGCACTTCGTTTTTTAAAGTGCTGTCTGTCCCACGTAAATTAGACTAAAAACTTAAAAAATATATTTTGGTTGACTTTTTTTAACTAAAATCATGAAGAGATGTAATTTTAATAGATTTATCTTTGGATGTTTTTATTTATTTACGCTTGTAATACATAGGAGCAAAATATCTGAATTTTAATTATTTAAAAGTTTTTTAAGCTTATGAAAAAGATTACTTTATTTTTAATGGGGCTTATCTTGTCTTTAGGATACATGAATGCCCAGGGATCACCCGAGTATCCCAAGTTTTCAACAAACGACGATGGACCTTGGTATACTCTCCAAGTGGTCGCACCTACCGATCCGGGTCGTAACGGAAGAGTTATGACAGCAGAAGGAACGGCTGTTTTTGGAAGAGCAAATAACCCTACTACTTTGGAAGCATTGAATGCCCGTTTATGGCGTGTTGAAGAAAATGCAGATGGCGAATTAGTGTTAATTAACAAATTGGAAGGAAAAAAACTAAGTGCAAGTTCACGTCCCGAAGGTAATGAGACTCTTCAACTTACTATTCTTGCGGATAATCCTACTACAACATGGACTCTTGAGGAAAAAGTAGGAGAGGGATATAGAATCCTTGCAAATGCCAACGACCTCAGTGCTCAGCCTTATGTGCATCAAGCAAATACTTATGCCGATCGAGATTATGTCATAATGAGGACTGATAAAGGTTGGGCTACCTCTTTCGATTTTGTGGAATATGTAGATAAAGGTTTGGTTGTTACGACTGACCCAAGTCCGGCTGCATTTAACCACGTATTAATCAATGATGAAGCCGGAGATGACAACTACAGTCTTGTAACGGTTTCCGTTTTTGCTTCTCCATCTTTAACGGGCGATATTAGTTATTCGGTTTCAAACAATGAAGATAATAGCGTAGTAGTACAAGAAGGAGGCGATTGGAATCCAAGCTCAGGGGGATCTTTGGAATTATACTTTTACCCGCAAGAAGCTAAGAACTATACTTTTACATTATCAATCAGTTGCGCCGATAAAACAGTAACCGTTGATATAGCGGGCGTCGGTGTAGCTAAAGTACCGGTTCAATTGGATGCTTGGTACCGTATTCAATTCGATAAAAGGTCCCGATTCTTTTTAACAGATCAAGGAGCCGACAAAGAAGTTATAGCTACTCCTTATGACAAGAACAACGATGGTCAGTTGTGGAAATTTGCCGCCACTGCCGAACCCGGCAAATTTACATTGGTAAGCAAATCAGGAAACGGAATAAAATACCGTGAAGAAGTAAAAGTCGGTGATGAAATTACTGTTACAGGTCGTTTCTTAGCAGATAACGGTGTAAACACCAATACTTATACTTTCGAGCTTCGCAAAGACGGAGACTGGCAAATCTTATGGAATGAGTATGAAGGAATAGACGATGACGAACAACCGTATAACGGAACGAATATCAATAAATTAAACGAAGGTAGTGAATTTACTGCATATAAATACAATCCGGATGGCGGAAACTCTGTTAAATTCTTCCCGGAAAACACTCCTGTCGATTTAGGTTTGCCGGAATTCAGTACAGTTTCGAATCCGGTTTGGTATTACATTAAGTTCTACAGAACAGCAACAAGCACTAACGAAGAAAATCAACGTAAGAGATTCAAGAGCGAAGGTTTGGGCGAAAGAGTTACTCAAACAGTATTTGACGAAGAAAACAAAGAATCGTTCTACTGGAGATTTGAAGGAACTTGGGATGATTTCAGAATCGTCGATAATGCAGGAAACTTCTTCGGAGTTATAGGTACTCCCGGTGATACTATGGCATTGACAGCAGCAAATACAGTTTCATACGCGTTCAAAACATTTAAAGACACGCAAGACTGGCAAGCACAAGAAAAATCATCAGGAAAATATCTGAACGATCATGGACAAAGGGAAGTGGGCGGATATACTGCTGATGATGCCGGTGCTCGATTAGTTATCACCAAAGTATCAGCAGAGCAAGGATTAATTAATCCGGGACAAGTAGAAGACGAGATCGTCGTTGCGGTTGTTTACTATACTATTCAAGGAATTCAGTTAAATGGCGTTCCGACTCAACCGGGCTTATACATTAAAAAGGACATTTATGCTTCCGGAAGAGTGAAAGCAAAAACCCTTCTTCTTAAAAATTAAATTATAGTTATTGAAAATCAACAGAGGCTGCCTTCACTTTTAAGGCAGCCTCTGTTTGTTTATTGAAAGATTTATTTGCAACTTTGCAGCAAGTTCACTTTCAAATAAATCATTTATGAAAAGACAATTTCTATTTTCAGCTTTTTTGTTTTTATTCTCCTGTTCATTTCAGTCTTATTCCCAAAAGAAAGAGGAGATTCCTCAACAATCGGACCGAGAGTATTGGGTCGATTTATTATGCAAAATATCCGAACCGGTACTTCAAAATATAAGTAAAGGCGAATTGAAAAAAAACATGATTGTTGAATTAAGTCCGACATGGGACAAACGCAATCAAGATGTTACTTATGCCGAGACATTCGGGCGTTTAATGGCCGGTATCGCTCCTTGGTTCAATCTTCCTGACGACGAAACCTCCGAAGGGCAAAAAAGAAGCCGGATGAGAAAATGGGCTTTAGCCGGTTATGCCAACGCAGTAAACCCTGCTAATCCGGATTATTTATTGTGGAAAGGCCACAGTCAAATACTTGTCGATGCTTCTTACATTGCTCAGAGTTTTATGAGAGCTCCGAAAGCTTTATGGGAACCGTTGGACGATGTTACAAAACAGCGATATATCAACGAGTTCAAAGGATTGCGATCCGTAAGAGCATCTTACAGTAATTGGCTATTGTTCAGAGGAATGATTGAAGCATTTTTACTCTCTATCGGCGAAGAATACGATGCTTTTGCATTGGACTTAAGCATTCGTAAAATGGAAGAATGGTATGTGGGCGACGGCTGGTATTCCGACGGCCCTGAATATTCGCTCGACTACTATAATAGTTATGTGATTCATCCCATGCTGGTGGAAATACTGGAAGAAATGAAAAAGTCCAAAATTTGGTCGGCCATCAGCTTCGATTTGGCTTTGAGACGAATGCAACGTTACAATGAATTATTGGAACGCTTGATTTCTCCGGAAGCCACTTTTCCGGTAATCGGCCGTTCGATGACTTATCGGATGGGAGCATTCCAACCGTTGGCTCTTGCCGCATGGAAATATGGTTTACCATCGACAATGACCGAAGGACAAGTACGAAATGCACTGACTTCGATAATGAAAAGAATGTTTTCGGTTGAAGAAAACTTCAATGAAGGTGGATTCCTTCAATTAGGATTTATAGGACATCAACCCAATTTAGCCGATTATTATACCAATAATGGCAGTTTGTATATGACTTCCTTATCGTTTATGCCGTTAGGTCTGCCTCCCGAACATTCGTTTTGGACTTCTCCCGCAGAAGAATGGACTTCACTGAAAGCATGGAAAGGAGAAATGTTCCGGAAAGATTATCATCAATCGGTAAAAAAGTGAAATAACCGAGAATATTTTGACAATTCCGAACTTTCTTTATATCTTTGTCCCCGCTAATGCAAAATTCAAAATAATTTAAAATTAATTCAAATGGCAACTAAAATCAGATTGCAAAGACATGGTCGCAAAGGGTACGCGTTTTACCACATCGTGATCGCGGATAGCAGAGCTCCACGTGATGGAAAATTTATCGAAAGGATTGGTTCTTACAACCCTAATACAAATCCTGCTACAGTAGATTTGAAATTCGACAGAGCTTTGTATTGGTTACAAGTAGGTGCTCAACCTACAGACACAACAAGAAACATCCTTTCTAAGGAAGGCGTTCTCTTGAAAAAACATTTACTCGGAGGAGTTGCGAAAGGAGCTCTCTCGGAAACAGAAGCAGAAACTAAGTTTGAAGCTTGGAAAAATACCAAACAATCCAATAAGAATGCCCAAGCAAACAAGTTAAATGAAGAAGAAAAGAAAGCGGAAAAAGCTCGATTGGAAGCGGAAAAAGCCGTGAATAAAGCCAAAGCCGAAGCTTTAGCTGCAAAAAAAGCAGAAGCAGCAGCAAGCACCACCGAAGAAAAAGCGGAGGAAACTGAAGAAGCTGAAACTGTAACTCCTTCAACAGAAACGGAATTACCCGCAGCGGAAGAAACTCCGGCAGCGGAATAACTTGTCAATAAAAAGTAACGGAAGAAGCGTGGGATTTTATCTTACGCTTCTTTTGTTGTCTTTTAAATTATTGTTTTACCTTTGCTTTATCTAATCTCATTCGATTATGCCAAAATATGTATTGTGTTTTATCGTCTTCTTATTTGTTTTTGCCTGTTCGGATAATCCGAACATAGATGGGATGTGGCAATTGAAAACAATTCAAAGCGAAGAAAACGAAAATATTCAAAAGATAGATTCTGTTTTTTACAGCTTTATGCTTAAAAGAAATGTTTTTTCATATACCATCCTGAAGGATGTCGAAAAAGTTAATATATACTATGGTTATATAGATAATCTGTCGGAAAATGAAATATTAATTAATATGGATGAAAATTTTTGGACGGATGATTTTCGTTCCAATTCCGATTGGACGGAAAAACAGCGGATATTTCAAATTCACAAACTAAATTCCAAAAACATGACACTTTTTAATGATGGAAAGATTTATCAATTCAAAAAGCATTAATCATGAAAAAGTCTGTCATTCTGTTGTTTGTTTGTTTATTTTTCGTTCCTGTATTTTCGCAAGAAAACATAAAAATAAATTATAAGGCCGAAACTTTCGGTTCTCTGGCCTCCGGAAATAATACTCCTTTTTGGATGTTGTTTCATAATTGGGGAGTTGTACCTTTCAATTCAACTAATTTTTATCTTCGAGGAGCTGCCTTTGGAAACCATAAAATCAACAATGATTGGTCGTATAATGTCGGTTTGGATATCATCGGCTCTTCTCCTCATGAATTTTCCACGATTTGGATTCAACAGTTTTACGGCGAACTTAATCGGAAATCACTTCAATTGCGGATAGGAACAAAAGAAGATTACACTTCTTTTTTGGACGAACATTTGAGTTCCGGAGACATGAATATCTCAAATAATGCCCGTCCCGTTCCTGAAATAACGATGCGTTTGAATAAATTTGTTCCGATTCCTTTTACGGGAGAACATGTTTTTGTGAAAGGCGATTTTTCCGTCGGAAAATTTTCAGACGGAAAATGGATGGAAAATAAGGCACTTCCTCATGGTCGGTCTTATGCAAAGGATGTTCTTTTACATCATAAATCAATCTATTTTCGAGTGGGAGATATCGAGAAACCCAATGACATACAAGTTACTGTGGGATTGAAACATTTTGTTCAATGGGGCGGAGTTTTATATTGGTACGCGCCCAACCAAACTCAATATATTGTCACGGATCAACCTCATCAATTACAAGATTTTATCCGCGTGATATTTGCCCAAAAAGGAAGAGAAGGCTCTTCCGGTGCCGATAAGGCCAATGTGGCCGGCTCTCATTCCGGGAACAACCTCCTCAAGGTGGATTACAAATTGAAGAATGACGACAGGCTCGAGGCTTACTATCAACACTTTTTTGAAGATGGATCCAGTATGAATCCTCGAAGTTTCATGGATATGTTATTGGGGATTCAATATAAGTCCGGGGAAAAACAACTCGTTTCCAATATTCTGTTTGAGTATATTTACACTAAAAATCAAGCCGGTTCCATCCACTTTGTAACTCCGGCTCCCGGCGATGAACAACATGCCCATTTGGAAAATAAAGAAACCGGAAATGACGATTATTATAACAATGTCGATTATATTCAAGGGCCTTCGCATTTCGGGAGATCAATGGGGACATCCTTGTTTTTATCTCCGGAATTCAATCGCGACCACTATTTAAATTTCAAAAGTAATCGCATTATTGCGTTTCATTTAGGACTGGAAGGATATATTCTTCCTCCGTTACAATATCGATTGTTATTGACAACCGGACAAAGCATGGGACGTTATTATATGCCTTTCATAAAAGAGAAAACCGGCTTTGCCTCGCTGCTGGAATTGATGTACAGTGATTCTCGATTCTCAGACTTCGACTTCAAACTATCATTAGGATACAATCAAGGAGAATTTTTTGGAGCAAACAGTTTCGGAGGGGGCCTTACGATAATCAAAAAGGGCATTATTTATTCCAAATAAAAAAGGCTTCGTTCCGTAAAAAAAAACTCAAATACTTTGCAGAAACAAAAAAAATTTGTTCCTTTGCACTCGCTTTTGGTTCAAACGACTTAAAAAGCAAGGAGAGATGGCAGAGTGGTCGATAGCGGCGGTCTTGAAAACCGTTGAACTGAGAGGTTCCGGGGGTTCGAATCCCTCTCTCTCCGCTGATAAAGACTGACAATCAGTAAGTTTAAAGGTTGTACACGAAAGCATCCGGAATCGGGTGCTTTTTTTGTTTAACATTGTTACTAATTTTATCCATAAATAAATATTTAGTCTATCTTGCTCTTCAATGCGTTTAAAGATACTA
>JAIRRK010000055.1 GCA_031256015.1 Dysgonamonadaceae bacterium | reverse complement strand
TTGAGTCTCGCTTTCAATCCGGTTTTTCCTTCTATTGCATCCGGTTTTTCTTTGAGATCAAATGCGTCGCCGAAAGCATCCGACAAATCGCCGAACAGATTTTTCGAATTTTCAAAGTTGATCTCTTTGTCGCCTGTGATGACAATCGGACCGGAGGGATCCGTAGCAAGGTAAACGCTGCTCGACTTGTTCCAATTAATAAAGCCCAAATCGGTCACAGCCATCGAAACGGTAAAATTGTTCAGGAATGAACTTTTATCTTCGAGAAAATAACCCGGTTTGAAAGTCGCTCCCAAATCCAGCCCAAACCCAAACCCATTGGATGTGAAAGAAAAATCGTCCGAGTCTAATCCGTCGAATTTGCCGCTACCATCGTATTTGGGTTTAATTCCTTTGGCGACAAACTGCATGGACGTTTGCATATCCGACACCGACCAGACGTCCCGCCCTATATTCAACCGCATTTGATCCAGGCTGACGCGGCCGTTCATCAAGCCGGACAGCATCTTTACCTTCGTCCCTATCAAAAGCGAATTGTCCAGGAAGGGATAAGAACCGCCCAACCCTATTTGACCGTAAACAATGCCATCCAGGGAGATGTTGCCGAAATTATATTCCTTATTATCCGCCCCACCCAGCGAAAGCCCTCTTTTCAGAAAACTGAAAAAGTCCTTCGGAACATTCATCTCCATATCCGCCCGGAGGCTTGCATCGAAAGACAGAAACGCATCTCCGGCATAAAAACCGAAACCGAGAACGGTCAGATCCAAATCCAGATTGAAATAATTCCGGTCGGAAATTCCTTTCATAAATTGATCGTAAGAAACATTTTCATTCAGGAACAGTCCGGTTTTTTGGTTTTCCCCCGCGCCCTGAAAAAGAAAATGATTCAAAACAAAGGTATTTGTCCGGTACCCTAAAGAGATGTTTGTCAATCCGGGAACGCCGATGTATCCTTTTGACGGGCGTAAAGCCGGATTTAAAGCGGTTTTAGTATAAGAAGACGACATAAAATACTCCGTATTGGCCGATTGACCGGTTGCCGAATGAATAAAACCGCAGATTCCGAATAAAACGAAGAGGGTTCTTGCGCACTTGAAAAGCTCTATATGTGATTGTTTCATCGTTGTAAAAGTTAAAAATTAGAATTTGAAATAAATACCGCTTCCGGAAACAAGCCTGACGCCGTCTATTTTGATATAATCATCTTCAGAGATAGCGCCTTCGCCCGTCAACTGAAAAACAAATTCGAGATGCCGGGCGTCTTTCATTTTCTCCATGTCTTCTTCTTTTATAGTGATCGCCAGATTGGGCGTTTGGGTCCTGTTTAATTCGGAACCCACGCGGATGATTTCATTGAAATCGGAATCTAAAATAACGGCCGAAATATTCAAATCAAATATTCCTTTTTCAGTCGAAATATCTACGACGTCGGCTTGGATGGAAACATCTTTTTTGGCGTGACTAAACACTTGATCATAAATATCTTCATCGAATATATTGGTGATTGTATCCCGCATGTTCAGATAGACTTCTTTGAAATTGAAAGGAATATTAAATGAATAATCGGTGGTCAGGAGCAACTGTTCCGAGGGAAGCAACGTTGCCTCTTGGTTGTTGAACGTCAATGTGATGGCATAAGCCAATTCGTCGGCGAGCGGCGTGCTGACTATTTCATCGAAATTGACAAAGTTTTCCGTCGTCAGCTTGTATTCATAATGCGTGACTTCGTCGGAACGCTTCACTTGCAAGGGGGCGTTCAAGAAGGCAGGCGTGTCGTTTTTAAACATTTTAATATCAAATTCGAAGGCGCATCCCAAGTTGGTCGTCAAATCGACCGCGACGGAAGGATCCTTGAATTTGAGAATATTGTTTTCTCCAAAAGCGCTTTGTAAATCGCCGAATCCGCTCTCTGCGCCGTCAAACTCCTTTGTGCCGTCGACAGAACAGTCCAAATACGATACGGCGATATTTTCATTGTCGGTTTCAAGAATCAGATTAAACTCCGGATTGTCGGCTTGCAGCCGGATAAAATCATTCCCGCTATTCAAAACGACGCGGTAAGTCAATTCGGATTCGCCATCTTCAAAGACATACGAATCCACTTCAATTTTCCCTAACGAGCAATACGACAAGCCGATGATGTCTTTAATAAAAACAGAACTTTGTATGGTATAATCTTCGGTAGGATTTTTGAGTGTGAAATTTGCCGGAAATGTCAGGAATACGGTGAGTTGCGCATCATCTCCCACGGATTCGAAGTCGATGCCGGGCAATTCAAAACCGGCGTGTATCACAAACGAATCGAATCCGACTTTCCGGGAAATAACCGTCAGGTCGGTTTCATTTATCAAGCGGGGCCGTTCCACTTCATATTTGGCTTTATTTTCCTGTATCAAAGGAATTTCTATTCCCGGAGGAAGAATTACGCCGCCACTTACTTCCTCGATAGGAGTAGAAACGGTCAGGAGTTCCACCGTTGGAATTTCATAATCCGGAAACTCGGCCGGAAACGTCCCTTCATATCCGATGTAAAGGATCCGATCGGTTTCTCCGACTCGTATCTGATCATACATTTTCCGGAGTTCTTCCAGAATGGAGATTTTTTGAATATTCCCGAGCGGCAAATTAAGACTATCGCCGAAAGTAGCATTTTTGTCCAATTTTTCGTTGTCGAAATCGAAGTCATGATTAACACAAGACGTTACGGACAAAAGAAAAAAAACGAAGATGATTTGTAAAATGGAGCAATCTGTTCTCATTGTGTGCGTGTTATTTAATAAAAAATTAAAAAAATTAACGTTGCAAAAATACGAAAAGACATTCGATTGTCCAAACTTTTTTCTTTTTTTTTATTGTATAAGTCCCGCAAAGATTGTAATTTTGCAATCGCTTAGCAAAAATAAGCCGGTCCCATAGCTCAGTTGGTTAGAGCATCTGACTCATAATCAGGGGGTCCTTGGTTCAAGCCCAAGTGGGACCACGTAAAAGCAGAGAGAGTTCAAGAAATGGTAACTCTCTCTGCTTTTTAATTGCTACGGCTATTTTCTTTTTTTAATGTATTAATGAATAATCACCAACTGGCACGGCGTCGCTCGAGGTGTACGGCAAGGGTGATTACAAAGTGGCAACAAAGGCAGGGAAAAGCATACAGATAAACAACTGTTCGAGTTCTTAAAAGTAAACGAACAATACAGTTTTGAACATCCTTTCTTTCAAAAAGGGGTTAGATGTTATTTGACGGGGATTCGATTTATTTGACGGATCGTTTCAGGATAGAAAAACTGTTTGCCATCGTTTCCATGGCGTATGCATGGGCATATGCTGTTGGTGATTTTATTCACAGAAATATAAAACCTGTCAGAATCCTGAACAATGGAAGAAAAGCGCATTCTATCATAAAATATGGATTAAATTACATTAATAGATTTTTATTCGCTCATTATATAAAAAATAGCTTCGACCCTTTGAAATTTTTGTCATATACTTAGGCATCAAGGCAAAAAGAAAAATCAGGTGGCGGCACAGCCGCAACCTGAAAGAAGAAAATA
>JAIRRK010000031.1 GCA_031256015.1 Dysgonamonadaceae bacterium | reverse complement strand
TGGAATTATGTCAATGAACTCTTCGTGTTTCGCGCCTCGGGGAACCCGTCCCCTCAAACGCGGATGCAAAAGTAATAACTCTTTTCGCTCCATCAAAATATTTATGCCCGTTTTTTCTCCTTTAACACCCAATCCACTGTCAATCAAAAAATTATTTTTTTTGAGAAATGGGAAAGAGGACTTTTTTATCGCATCTTGTGGTACCGGTCAATATTCTTATAGGACATCACATCTTACTCTTGCTCTTGTCGGCTTGAAAATTCCGAAGAATAAAATCATTTATATTCAAACAAATGTGATTGTTTGATAAAGAATGCAATTATCATTTCTTCATTCTTCAATAAAATTTTTATCTTTGCATTCGTAAAACAATACATGATGCAAATACACGAGAACCATTCTCTCTTAGAACACAATACGTTTAATTTAGATGTAAAAGCCCGTTTTTTTATCGAATACGAATCCGAAGATGATTTACAAAAATTATTACGGGATGAATATTTTATGTCTCAAACTTTTTGGCATATAGGACAAGGAAGCAATTTGCTCTTTTTAGGCAATTACAACGGAATAATCGTTCATTCAGGAATAAAAGGAATCGAAAAAGTAAAAGAAGATAATGAAACTGTTTGGTTGAAAGTCGGAGCAGCAGAAGATTGGGATTCGTTTGTTTCTTATTGCGTAGATAAGGGATGGGGAGGAATAGAAAATCTTTCTCTCATTCCGGGAGAAGTTGGTGCAAGCGCGTTTCAAAATATCGGTGCTTACGGCGTAGAGGCTTCCGATTGCATAGAAGAGGTGCATACTTATTTTTTGAAAACCGGTGAAAAGAAAATTTTTCGGCATACAGAATGTAATTATTCGTATCGAAACAGTTTTTTCAAAGAAACCGAAAATCGAGGCTTATATTATATCACTCATGTAATCTATAAATTAAGTAAGAATCCCGAATTTAAATTAGATTACGGAGATGTTCGGAAATTATTGGAAGGAAAAGAAATTAATCTCAAAAATATCAGAGATGTCATTATTCAAATTCGAAATTCCAAATTACCCGACCCGAAAATAATCGGAAATGCCGGAAGTTTTTTCATGAATCCCTGCATCGGGAAAGAACATTTTGAAAAAATACGAAAAGATTATCCGAATATTCCTTTCTATCAATCAGACAATAATAAGGCAAAAATTCCGGCTGCGTGGCTAATCGATCAATGCGGATTAAAAGGAAAAACATTGGGAGGGGCCGCTATTCACGAAAAACAACCTTTGGTTATTATCAATAAAGATAATGCAACGGGCGATGAAATTGCTCTTTTAGCGGAAGAGGTTCGTCGTAAAGTAAAGGAAAAGTTTGATATAACACTTCATCCGGAAGTAAATTATATATAAAGATGAACATTCGTTTTTTAGGTACGGGAACTTCTACCGGAAATCCGGAAATAGGCTGCAAATGCGAAGTGTGCACTTCATCAGACACTAAAGACCGACGGTTTCGTGCTTCTCTTCTACTGGAAATCGGAGAAAAACATCTTCTAATTGATTGCGGACCGGATTTCAGAATGCAGATGTTGGAAATGTTTAAGACTAATCCGTTTGAAGTTTTAAACGGAGTGCTATTAACACACGAACATTATGACCATGTTGGCGGATTGGATGATTTGCGTGCTTTCTGTAAGTATGGTGTTATCGATATTTATGCCGAAGATTATGTCGCAGAAGCAATTCAATCGCGTATTCCTTATGTTTTTGCAGCGGACAAATATCCCGGGGTTCCGAACTTACAAATAAACACGATTCAACCCGACTTTCCTTTTTTCATTGATGAAATAGAAATTATTCCCATCCGTTTAATGCACGGAAAATTACCGATTTTGGGCTACCGCACCGGAAAAACAGCTTATCTGACGGATTTGAAAACAATTCCGGATAACGAATATACTAAATTGCAGGGTTTAGACGTTCTAATCATCAACGCATTACGAGAAAAAGAACATATTTCACACGAGACTTTATGTGATGCGTTGAAAAATATTGAACGTATCCGTCCGAAAAAGGCTTATTTAACTCACATGAGTCATGGTTTCGGATTACATGAGAAAATGCAACAACAATTGCCGAAAAACGTCTTTATTGCTTACGATGGATTGGAAATTTCGGTTTGACCAATGGATTACATTATTATCCAAAGAGTTAAGATTTTATCTCTATTCGCTGACAGGACTTGTTTTTATTCTGTTATTTTTAATCATAAGCGGATGTTTGCTTTGGATTATTCCCGGTTCCTATAATATTGTCGACAATGGGTATGCCACCTTGTCTTCCTTTTTTCATATTGCGCCTGTATTATTCCTTTTTTTGATTCCGGCATTAGCCATGCGTTCTTTCGCCGAAGAAAAAAGAGAACATACGTTCCTTTTATTAAAAAGCAGGCCGTTGAGTATTAATTGTATTGTTTTTGCCAAAGTTACAGCTCTTTTTATTCCGGTTATCTTGGCTTTGCTTCCCACGCTTATTTATGCTTTTTTTCTGTATTGGAATGGAAATCCCACAGGAAATTTGGATGTCGGCTCCACGACCGCTTCTTATTTCGGATTATTGTTTTTGGTTTTTACATTCATTAATCTCTCGGTTTTTGCTTCGTCCATTACATCGAATCAAGTTATTGCCCTGATAGCAGGCGTTTTGTTTTGTGCTTTTTTTTATTTTGGTTTTGATTTGATTTCGTTGGAAAAGTTCGGCTTTTTATATCATTACAAATCCATTCAGAGAGGATTGATAGAGACTTCCGACTTATTTTATTTTTTAACCACAAGTGCTCTTTTCTATTTCCTTATATTGGTAAGCGCAGGAGAAAAGGTTTTTTCCAAAACTAACCGGATTGTCGGAATTGTTTTTTTAGTCGGACTCCTTTTTACCGGTTGTTTGAATTTTCGTTTCGATTGGACAAAAGATAAACGTTACACGCTTCATCCCATATCAGTGAATCTGTTACAAAATTTGAATCAGGATTTAAATATAGAAGTGTATTTAACCGGAAATCTAAATCCGGGATTTAGTCGTTTGAAAACAGCGATACAAAATCTTTTGGACGATTTTAATAAAACATCCTCTTCGGAAATTATTTTTGATTTTATCGACCCTTATAAGAGAGGAAAAGATTTCATCGAATCATTAAATAAAGAAGGAATACAAGGTATCTCAGTGAATGAACGTTTATCGAACGGAAGAATCACACAAAATATACTATATCCTTACGCTTCAATTAAATCCGAAGAAGCACAAATTACGATTCCTTTGCTTGTTAATCGTCAAGGCAGTTCCGGCGAAGAAAATCTAAACTTATCCATAGAGATTATTGAATATCAATTTATTAAAGCATTGAGTTTATTGACAAAACATGAATCAAAAAGAATCGTCTTTCTTGAAGGTCATGATGAATTACCGGAAAATTCGATTTCCGAAATTGCAGATTTATTAAGTTCGGAATATACCATCGACAGAGGAATCCTTTCCGGCTTTCCCGGAGAATTGGACGAATACAATCTGGTTGTGATTGCCGGCCCTCGAAAACCTTTCTCCGAAACGGATAAATTTGTATTGGATCAATACCTGATGCAGGGAGGAAGCTTATTATGGTTCGTTGACGGCGTTCGTTTACATTCATTGGACGAACTGATAGAAACCGGAAAAACAATGACATTTCCGAACGAATTAAATCTCCGGGATTTATTTTTCACCTACGGATTAAGAGTGAATCCCGACGTTTTACAGGATGTTCAATGCCTGAATATACCTTTGGCCGTCATCAACGAATCGGACGAAACAGAGTATAAACCTTTTCCATGGTACTATTCCCCTTTATTGATTCCCGAAAAATCGTCCGAAATAACCAAAGATTTATCGTTCGTAAAAACAACTTTCACAAGTTCCATTTCTTTGGTGGGAGAAAACAGGGATAATAAAAAAATATTGTTAACAACCTCGCCTTATACACATTCGGTGAAAACGCCGGCATTAGTCGATTTATCGGAAACCGAAAGGAAACCGGAGCAAAGTTATTTCTCCGAATCGGAACTTCCTGTTGCCGTTCTCGTTAATGCGCCGGTCGTTTCCGCGTTCCAAAGCAGAAGCCGCTTTTTTGCCGGAAATAAGTATTCCTTTTTAGATAAAAGTGTATCGGGAAAAATGATTTTAGTTGCTTCCGAAGATATAATTACCAATCCTTTGGGTTACGATCAATATTCTCAAACCCGTTTTTCCAACAGCGAATTTATTCAAAACGCAGTCAATTATTTAACTGACTCCGAAAATTTATTCTCCGTGAAAAACAAATCGATTCGACAGAATCTTTTAGACAAACAAAAACTTTACAAATCAGAGAATCAAACAATTATATTCAATGTCATACTTCCTCCGATTATTTATTTGGCCGTATTCGCCGTATTATCTTTGAATCGAAAAAGGAAATACAACAGAAAGATTGAGAGTTGAATTTTTCTTCTTATATTTGTGTGTCAAAATAATCTCAAATAAAAAAATTAACACGTATGAAATTTGTAGTATCTTCCAGTTTGTTATTAAGCCACTTACAAACCGTAGGCAGAGTAATCGTATCCAAAACATCCATTCCCATTCTGGATTGTTTTTTGTTTGAATTGAAAGAAAATCAGCTGACCATAACCGCGGCTGACACTGAAACCCGAATGATAACCTCTATTGAAGTAAATGATGTGGAAGGTACCGGAATTTTTGCGATTCCTTCGAAAAACTTGTTGGAATCATTAAAGGAATTACCTGAACAACCGGTTACTTTCGATATTAACGACGAAACTTTGGAAATGTTTATTTATTACGAAAACGGTCAATACAACTTCGTCGCTCAAAACGGCGGAGAGTATCCGCAATCCAAACCGCTGAACGAAGACGCATCCGGATTGACAATTCCGGCATCCGAACTGTTAAACGGCATCTCCAGCACTCTTTTTGCAGGCGGAGACGACGAGCTTCGCCCGGTAATGAACGGCGTTTTCTTTGATATCTCTCCGGAAGAATTGATTTTCGTCGCTTCCGACGGACATAAACTGGTTCGATTCAAAAATTTAGGCATCACCGAAAATGAACGCGCTTCCTTTATTCTTCCGAAAAAACCGGCCAATCTGTTAAGAACCGTATTGCCGCGTGAAGAAGGTCAGGTTTCCATCAAATTCGATGCGAACAATGCATACATCACGATGGATAAATTCATCATTGTCTGCCGTTTAATCGAAGGTCGTTATCCCAACTATAACGGCGTTATTCCTCAAGATAATCCGTATAGAGTAACCATTGATCGCTTGAATTTTTTGAATGCGTTGAAACGGGTCACCGTTTTTTCCAACGCCGGAAGCAGCTTGATTAAATTGAATATCTCCGAAAACAGCATTTTGATTTCGGCTCAAGATATTGATTTCTCGACATCAGCAGAAGAAACCGTTACCTGCGTTTATGAAGGAGTTTCCATGAGCATCGGTTTCAAAGGCACCTATTTAATCGAAATATTAAGCAACATTTTATCGGAAGAAGTCATTCTTGAATTGGCCGACCCTTCCCGAGCCGGATTAATTTTCCCTTCCGAGAATGAAGAAAATGAAGAAGTGTTGATGTTGTTAATGCCCATGATGCTGAGCGAGTAAAAATACTTTCATCTACGGATTTTGAGCCTGTGAAAATCAACTTGTTCGTTCCTCCCATGATTGAATCGGGTTCAAAATCCTGTTTTTATCTTACAAAATAGATTCCCTGATTATGAAATTAAACCTGAAAAATCCCATTGTTTTTTTTGATTTGGAAACAACCGGGATTAATATTGTTACTGACCGGATTGTGGAAATATCTTACTTGAAAGTGTTCCCCAACGGCGATGAAGAATCCAAAACCCGACTGATTAACCCCGAAATGCCTATTCCGCCTCAATCAACGGCTATACACGGAATTTCGGATGAAGACGTCAAAGATGCTCCGACTTTCAAATCCATAGCCAAATCGTTGGCGGCACAAATCGAAGGATGCGATTTGGCCGGATACAATTCCAACCGTTTCGATATTCCGGTTCTGGCCGAAGAGTTTTTGCGGGCAGATGTCGATATCAATTTAATGAAACATAAATTCGTAGACGTCCAAACTATTTTTCATAAAAAAGAACAACGGACATTATCGGCCGCTTACAAGTTCTATTGCGATAAAGAATTGGAAAACGCGCACAGTGCCGAAGCCGACACAAAAGCAACGTACGAAATATTGAAAGCTCAATTGGATTATTACCCCGATTTGAAAAACGACATCTCTTTTCTGTCCGAGTATTCGGCTTTCGGGAATAATGTCGATTTTGCAGGAAGAGTCGTGTACAACGAAAAAGGAGTAGAATGTATCAAATTAGGTAAATAAAAATGTCGTTTAGGGGT
>JAIRRK010000016.1 GCA_031256015.1 Dysgonamonadaceae bacterium | reverse complement strand
CTCAAAGAATAATAAATTGTATGGTCATTAATCACGAAACAGAAATCACGGGAGGCTTTATTTCTTTCTTCCATGATATTCTTTCGCGCTTGAGCTATCTGTAATTGATAATCATTTCCGGCCGCCCACGTATCTTTTATCGAAACGATTTTGGCTCTTCCGATTAATTCTTCGTTATCATTCGCATTGATGGGAATCATTTCTTCATTCGGAATAAAGGTATATATAATCACCTTGTTTTCGGGTTGAAAACGGTCGGTGGCAAAGTAGCCCAAGTTATTTATTTCATCGATAGCCAGCATATAGTCGTTGGCTGTTGAATTAAACGGCATACCCAACTGATTGGGTGTAAGATAAGTGTCGTTATTCATATTGTATCGGGTTACGAACAGGTCGTATCCTCCGATGGAGTGTTCTCCTTCCGAAGCGAAATAAACGGTCATGCCGTCCTGCAACACAAACGGATAGTTATTTTGAGGAATGGAATCATCCCACAGCTTTATCTCTCTTTTATCCGACCAAGTATCCTGAAGTTTAACCTCCGAATAGAGGCGACGGCTTCCGTCGTTCTCTTGTTGAGCATAAAAACGCTTGCTTTGCAGAGGATTCAAATAAACAATCTCGTTGTTTTGCATTTGCAAAGAACCGCTTTCAGAGCTTAAAAGATAGGTATCCGAAAAGGTTCTTTTATCCGCGACGATACTGTCGATAATTTGTATGTTCTCGCAACGCGACAACATTCGGGAAGCTTTTTCGGAACGATGAATAAAGAAATCGACAGCTTCCGCTTCCGGTAACTTCTTCGCTTTCATCAACGCTTCTTTGTATCGCCTGTACGAAGCGGCCGATTCTTCAAAGTTATACGACAAATAATACAGTTTTCCCAAGGAACGGAAGGCTTCCGTCATTTTTCTTTCGGAGGCGTATTCCAAATAAGGCCGCGCCTTTTCAATCGCTCCGGTTTCCAGCAGACAAGTACCATACCATTGATTGTAAGAGACATTCTTGGGCGATGATTGGATTATTCTTTCAAAAACAGGCAAAGATTCCGCGTATTTCCCTTCCTCATACAATGCCTTTGCATCATCCAACGATTGTGCAAAACCGGGAGTTACAAACAAGAAAAAGCAAAAGCAACTGTGAATTAAATATTTCATTCTTTCCCTCAAGGCTATTTTGTGAGCCCAAAGATAGTAACATTTCCGGAAAAAGAGGTATATTCGGTGCATAAAGTTTCAACCGGACTAAACAATCGCTATTCCCTGCTTTTTCAGTAATTCCAATCCGATATCTTTCAGTTTGAACTTTTGAATCTTCCCGCTTCCTGTCAAAGGATATTCTTCGACGAAGAATATATACTTGGGTATTTTATGACGGGCGATTTTCCCCCGACAGAACTCTTTTACTTCCTCTTCGGACAAATCGGTTCCTTCGTGCGGTATGATAAAAGCACCGACTTCCTCTCCGTATTTCTCGGAAGGAATGCCCGCCACCTGAATGTCCTTTACGCCCGGCAGCCGGTAAATAAATTCTTCGATTTCTCTCGGATAAATGTTTTCTCCTCCGCGGATAATCATATCTTTGATTCGGCCGGTAATGCGATAATATCCGTTTGCATCTTTCATTCCCAAATCGCCCGAATGAAGGAATCCGTTCTCATCGATTACTTCGGCGGTAGCTTCGGGATTGTTATAATATCCTTTCATTACCAAATAACCTTTGCAACAAACTTCTCCCTGCACGCCGACCGGACATTCTTCGCCCGTTTCGGGATTCACTATCTTCACCTCCGTAAAAGGATATTCTTTCCCCACGGTGGTACAGCGGGCATCAAAAGAATCTTCTATCACGGAATGAGTCATACCCGGAGATGATTCCGTTAAACCGTAAACACTGGTGATGGAAGTAATATGTAAATCGTCCGTTACCCGACGCATCAATTCAATCGGACACAATGCGCCCGCCATGATGCCTGTCCGCAACGAACTTACGTCGAACATCGAAAACATGGGATGATTCAATTCGGCTATAAACATCGTCGGAACACCGTGCAATACGGTACATCTTTCTTTGTGAACGGATGCCAAAACAACCAAAGGCTCGAAGCGTTCGACCATAACCTGAGTTGCGCCGTGAGTCAGGCAGGCCATCGTTGCCAAAACAACTCCGAAGCAATGAAACAACGGAACACAACAGCAAACCTTATCGGCGGGAGTGTAATTCATGCCTGTTCCCGTAAAATAGCCGTTGTTCACAATATTGTAATGAGTAAGCATCACTCCTTTCGGGAAGCCGGTTGTTCCGGACGTGTACTGCATGTTAACCACATCGCGGCAAGTAACCTTTGCCTTTTCCGATTCCAGTTTATCGTTCGACACATTATCTCCCAATAACAGCAATTCGGCCGTATTATACATTCCTCTGTATTTTTCCTGTCCGATAAAAACCACGTTTTTCAAACGGGGGAAGCGTTCGCTTTTCATGTATCCCCGTTGAGACGTTTTCAATTCCGGAAGCATCGCATTAACCATATCGATATAATTTCCGTCAAAAACACCCTCGGTAACGCACAACGTATGAATATCCGAATCCAGTGCCAGGTATTCCAGTTCATGCTGCTTGTAATTGGTATTGACGGTGACGGCAATGGCACCGATTTTGGCTGCCGCATACAGAAAAGTCAACCAATCGGGAACATTCGTTGCCCATATTCCGACATGAGTGCCTTTTTCGACTCCGATCGACATTAAACCTTTGGCCATATTATCGACCCGTTCATTAAACTGCTTCCACGTAAAGCGCAAATCACGGTCGGAATAAACAATATACTCCTCGTCCGGAGTCGATTCGGCCCAATATTCCAGCCATTGGCCGACTGTTTTTTCGGTTAATCGTAACGGTTCCATATCAGTTAAAGGGGAGTATAAATGACGGCCAAAATCTTTGCACTTTCGCCGGCGGCGGCGTGTACATGATGAGCCACTATGGAGTCGTAATAAATGCTGTCGCCTTCTTCCAGAACATAGGTTTCTTTGCCGTAGGAAATTTCGACGGCTCCTTCCAGACAGAAAATAAACTCTTCTCCTTCGTGAGACGAAAGAATAAAATCGACACCGTCTTCTTTGGCGTTGATACGAATGATGAAAGGCTCCATGTGCCGCCCCGATTTTTCGGCCGACAGTGAATAATAATCCATGTGTGTCCGCGACGATTTCTGATTGGTGGAAAAGCTCACCGTTTCCTTATAATTTTCTTTTCGGGAGATAACGGGACCCAAAAAGGTTTGATCGTCGAGGAAAGTTCCCAGACGAACCCCCAAAACCCGAGCCGTCTTAACAAGCGGAGCCAACGAAGGTAAATCTTTATTATCTTCTATTCGAATTATTTGTTCCGTGCTCAATCCGGAGCGTTCAGCCATTTCTTCCAAAGAGATGGATTTCGATTCTCTTAAAGCTTTAATTCTGTTTCCTATTAATTTATTCGGACTCATTCAATAGTAATTATTATATTTTAGTCGACAAAAGTAATAGTTTATTCCCGATTAACAATCATTTTATTTTGATTTATTATGAAAACACACATCTGCGGGTTCAAGTTTTCGATTGGTTATCGGTTATCGATTATTTTCCCTGTCGTTTATCTGCGCTCACCGCAGAGGAGCGTCTGCTTCGGAAGCAGATAGGCGCAGAAATCTTCTTAGTCCCGGCAATCTGTAAGCTCCTTAAAGAGTCGCTCTTAAGGAGACACAAGAGCCTCTCTTGAGGGAGCACAAGAGACTGTCTTAAGGAAGACAGAGTAAAAAACACGGCCGGGACTTTCCGTAGGCTATGATACTCCGCTTTTCGAACAACCCGCCGAAAAGAAGAATAAGCCTGCCCGGACAGAATTGAACGCAATGTCGAACGAACTTTCAAAGAAATTAATTAAATTTGCGACTAATCTGAATATTTGATTCAATGGACTTAAACCGGATTGATATAATAATACTGATTTGTGTATTAATCGGCTCGATAAAGGGGTTGTTTGACGGAATAATCAATCAAGCCGTTGCCTTGTTCGCTTTAGCCGGAGGAATTCTCTTTGCCGGACTGTTGGCAAAACCGATTAAAGAGCTGTTTCTCTTACTCCCCGAAAAAACGCTCTCGATGAACATCATCGACGGTTTATCTTATGTATCGGCTTTCGCGGCGATTATGACCGGCATCCTGCTATTGGGAAAGATAGTCAGCATTGTCGTAAACCTTACACCGATTGCTGTATTAAATAAATTAACCGGATTCATTGCGGGAGGATTTCTCTGGATTTTATTGCTAAGTTTAATTCTGAATCTGACGGCAACATTCGATACCCGGTCAACGTTGATAACAAAGGAAGCTCAACAACATTCCCGGTTTTACGAACCGGTTAAAGCCGTTGTCCCGACTATATATCCTTTTATAAAAGATTATTTCAATAAATAAACCATGTCTGAAAATTCAACTGATATATTAGACGAATTAACGAACAAAGACTATGAATACGGTTTTGTAACCGACATTCATACCGAGTTTATCCCGAAAGGAATAAATGAAAACGTGATTCGATTGATTTCCCGAAAGAAAAACGAACCGGAGTGGTTACTCGATTTTCGTTTACAGGCTTATCGGCACTGGACAACGCTGAAAATGCCCGAGTGGGCTTATCTGAATATCCCCCCGATTGATTATCAGGATATTATTTATTATGCGGCACCTCAAACCCGGAAAGACTCCCGGAACCTTTCGGAAGAAGTATTGAATACTTTCGATAAACTGGGAATCCCCCTGCACGAACGGCGAATACCAAGCGGAATAGCTGTGGACGCCGTGATGGATAGTGTTTCCGTGGCAACCACCTTTCGGGAGCCGCTGGCGGAGAAAGGAATCATCTTTTGCTCGTTTGGCGAAGCAGTTCGGAATCATCCGGATTTGGTGAAGAAATACCTGGGAAGTGTTGTTTCGTACCGCGATAATTTCTTTGCCGCACTCAATTCCGCCGTTTTCAGCGACGGGTCGTTCGTTTACATTCCGAAAGGAGTTCGCTGTCCCATGGAGTTATCGACTTACTTCCGCATCAACGCGATGAATACGGGTCAGTTTGAACGGACACTGATTGTGGCCGACGACGAATCGTATGTGAGTTATCTGGAAGGATGCACCGCCCCGATGCGGGATGAAAATCAACTTCATGCGGCCATCGTTGAAATTATTGTTTTGGAACGAGCCGAAGTCAAGTATTCCACCGTTCAGAATTGGTATCCGGGCGATTCAAACGGAAAGGGCGGAATTTATAACTTCGTTACGAAAAGAGCTTGGTGCAAAGGCGAATCCTCCAAGATTTCGTGGACGCAGGTTGAAACCGGTTCGGCTATAACATGGAAATATCCGAGTTGTATTCTGTCGGGCAACCGGTCGAGCGGAGAGTTTTATTCGGTAGCCGTAACAAATAATTATCAACAGGCCGATACCGGAACAAAAATGATTCATATCGGGAAAAACACCAAAAGCAGAATCGTTTCCAAAGGAATATCGGCGGGGAAAAGTCAAAACAGTTACAGAGGATTGGTTAAAATCGCGTCGGAAGCCGATAATGCCCGCAACCATTCGCAATGCGACAGCCTCCTGCTGAGCGATACTTGCGGAGCGCATACTTTTCCGTATATGGATATTCACAACGATACGGGAATCGTGGAACACGAAGCCACAACCTCGAAAATCAGTGAAGACCAACTGTTTTACTGTAATCAGCGGGGCATCCCCACCGAAGAAGCCATCGGCTTAATCGTGAACGGATACGCGAAAGAAGTATTAAATAAACTCCCGATGGAATTTGCCGTAGAAGCTCAAAAATTGCTTCAAATCAGCTTGGAAGGAAGCGTAGGGTAACGGGCAAACTATCATTCGGATAAATAACAAATAATTATATGCTGACAATAAAGAATTTACATGCTTCCATCACCGGAAAAGAAATATTAAAGGGAATCAACCTGCAGATAAACAAGGGAGAAGTGCACGCCATTATGGGTCCGAACGGCTCGGGAAAGAGTACTTTGTCGGAAGTATTGGCAGGAAATCCGTCTTTCGAAGTAACGAAAGGCAGTGCAACCTTTGAAGGCCGTGATTTATTGGAAATGCTGCCGGAAGAGCGTTCCTGTTTGGGATTGTTCCTGAGTTTTCAGTACCCGGTGGAAATACCCGGAGTGAGTATGATTAATTTTATGCGCACGGCCATTAACGAACACCGGAAACGCAAAAAACAAGAGCCTTTAAGTGCCGGCGATTTCCTGAAGTTCATGAGAGAAAAACAAGCAGTTGTCGAAATGGACAAGAGTTTGGTCAATCGTTCCGTCAACGAAGGATTTTCCGGCGGAGAAAAAAAGCGGAACGAAATATTTCAGATGGCCATGCTCGAACCCCGATTAGCTATCTTGGACGAAACGGACAGCGGCTTGGATATCGATGCTTTACGAATCGTGGCCAACGGAGTGAATAAACTGAAAACACCGGATAATGCAACCATCGTGATTACTCATTATCAAAGATTGTTGGATTACATCAAACCGGACATCGTGCATGTGTTATACGAGGGACAAATTGTGAAAACAGGCGGCCCGGACTTGGCTTTGGAATTGGAAGAAAAAGGATATGATTGGCTGAAATAATGAAACAATATACAGACTTTTTTAAATCGCACAGACAGATTATCAATCAATCGTCTCATTCTCTTTTGAATCATCACAGAGAGAAGGCATTTGATTCTTTCTCCGAGAAAGGATTCCCCGTCTGCGGTTCGGAAGATTATCAACATACCGATATTCCCAAATGGTTGGAACCCGATTTCGGGTTTTATATCGGTCATAGAGGGACTTCCGGCAATCCGGGCAAGCTTTATCCCTGCAACGTACCCGGTTTATCTTCGTATTCGTATTTCGTGATAAACGGTTACTTTTATCCGCACGAAGTAAAAAAAGAATTGCCTCAAGGAGTGTTTTCGGGAAGCCTGAACTCTTTCGCCGAGAATCACCCGGAGTTGTTCTCGAAATATTATAACCGATTGGCGGAACAGAAAGGAGCCGGATTGTCGGCTTTCAACACGATGTTTGTACAGGATGGTTACGTATTGTACATCCCGAAGAATATCGTGATAAACGACCCCATTCAACTAACCGACATCGCTGATACGAACAGAGATTCTTTGATTAACCGGCGTATTTTAATTATTCTGGAATCGGGAGCCGAAGCCAAATTATTGGTTTGTGACCATGCGGCGGAGAACGAATCCGTGTCTGCTTCGACGCAAGTAGCCGAACTGTTTATCGGTGAAAACGCCTCTTTCGATTTCTACGAATTGGAAGAAAGTTCGAAGAAGAACATCCGATTGACAAGTAATTTCGTCCGACAAGCATCATCGTCCCGGGTCGTTATCAATAATATCACTTTGGATAATGGCATCACGAGGAACAATTATGAAATCGATTTGGACGGAGAAAATGCGGAAACGCACTTGTACGGACTGGCCATCGTCGATGAAAAACAAAGAGTAGATAATTTTACGCTGATTAATCACAATACGGCTCATTGTCGCAGCAATGAGTTGTTTAAATATATCTTGGACCATGAGGCCGTAGGTGCTTTCGGCGGGAAGATTACGGTGGCTCAAGGTGCCCGGAAAACACAAGCATATCAAAACAATCGTAATTTATCGGGAAGTAAGAATTGCCGGATGTTTTCCAAACCTCAGTTGATTATTCATGCGGACGATGTAAAATGCTCGCACGGAATGACTACCGGGCAACTCGATGAAACCGCCTTGTTTTATCTGCAATCGCGAGGAATCCCGAAATCGGAAGCCGTCTTTTTATTAAAATATGCTTTTACGAACGACGTAATACAAGGCGTTCGTATCGACAGCTTGAAAGAGCGGTTGAAAATGTTGATAGAAAAAAGATTCAAAGGAGAACTAATAAGATGTCGAGGATGTTTCTAAATGTAAACGAAATAAGAAAAGACTTTCCGATTCTTCAACGGGAAGTTTTCGGGAAACCGTTGGTGTATCTGGATAATGCGGCAACAACTCAGAAGCCTGTCCGGGTAATCAAGAAGATAGAAGAAGTTTATTCAACAATCAACTCCAACATACACCGGGGAGTTCATCACCTGAGTCAACTGGCGACGACGGCTCACGAAGAGGCGCGCAAAACCGTTCAGGAATACATTCATGCGCCAAACAGCCGGGAGATTATTTTCACTCGCGGAACCACCGAGTCGATTAATCTGCTGGCATCTTCTTTTTGTCGTTCGCAATGTCGGTCGGGAGGAGAAATTATCCTCACCGCCATGGAACATCATGCGAATATTGTTCCCTGGCAAATGCAACAAAGTCAAACCGGAATCAAAATAAGAGTGGTTCCGATAACGGAAAAAGGAGAAATCCGCTTGGAAGACATAGAAGAATTGATTTCTTCCGAAACACGACTAATCTCCCTGACTCATGTTTCCAATGTATTGGGAACAATTAATCCGATTAAAGAAATCATCCGATTGGCTCATAATTATGACATTCCGGTATTAATCGATGCCGCTCAATCGGTACAGCATCTTGAAATTGATGTTCAGGATTTGGATTGCGATTTCTTGGTCTTTTCTTCTCATAAGATGTACGGACCGACAGGTATCGGTGTCTTGTACGGAAAAGAAAACCTCTTGGAAAAGCTTCCTCCTTATCAGGGGGGAGGAGAGATGATTGCTCACGTCAGTTTCCAAAAAACGACTTTTAATGAGTTGCCGTTCAAGTTCGAAGCAGGAACTCCCGATTATGTCGGAACCGTTGCTTTGGCCGAAGCCATTCGGTATATAAACGAATTGGGCTTATCCGATATTCATCATTACGAAAAAGAGCTTCTTCGCTACGCAACAACCGAACTGATGAAGATAGACGGAATGAGAATCATCGGACAATCGGAAAAGAAAAGTCCGGTTATTTCGTTTTTAGTCAAAAACATTCATCCTTACGACATGGGAATGTTGCTCGACCGCATGGGAATCGCATTAAGAACCGGTCATCATTGCGCTCAACCCTTGATGGAATCGCTTGGAATCGAAGGTACTCTTCGCGCTTCGTTTGCCTTTTATAATACGAAAGAAGAAATCGACGTCTTAATCGAAGGCATAAAAAAAGCGGCAAAAATGCTTGAATAATGCTTCTTCCTTATCATACATCAGACACAATCGAAGCGGGATGCGATGAAGCCGGAAGAGGTTGTCTTGCCGGAGCGGTCTTCGCGGCCGCCGTTGTTCTTCCGAAGAGTTTTGCGTGTGAAGAATTAAACGATTCCAAAAAACTCACGGAAAAACAAAGAGACAAATTGCGCATCATTATAGAACAAGAAGCATTGTCGTGGGCGGTAGGCGTTGTTTCGTCTGCCGAAATAGACGAAATCAATATATTGAATGCTTCTTTTTTAGCGATGCATCGGGCAATCGCTCAACTGTCCGTTTCGCCGGAGCATCTTCTGATTGACGGAAATCGATTCACAAAATACAAGGAGATTCCTCACACAACCGTAATAAAAGGCGACGGAAAGTATTTATCCGTTGCGGCCGCCTCTATTTTGGCCAAAACGCATCGGGATGAATATATGATGCAACTGCACGAAGAATATCCCGCTTACTGCTGGAACAGAAACAAAGGTTATCCGACCAAACGGCATCGAAAAGCCATTGAAGAGTTCGGAATAACGCCATACCACCGGATAAGCTTTACGTTACTCCCTTCGAAACAACAATTATCCTTCAACTTTTGAAAACCGGATACGGCTTGAAGCCTATCCGGAAACCCGCAAACAAGAAAAAAAAGAAGAACAATAAACTTTTTTCTTCTTTTTTTGGTAAAATATCAAAAAAAGTTTTTAGCTTTGCAGGCGAATCTCAAACACCTGTAAAAACATTGATGAAAATAAGATGAATATCCTGAAAGACATAAATAAAAAAAACATTGCTTTTTCTTTCATTTTTTCTCTTGAAAATTTGGTGGTTTCGGATATTTTCTTAAACACACACACACACACACACACACACACATTATATAATTAGGAAGTATCCCCCGAACTCTCGGGAAGCTTCCCGGAGCCAATGGGAACATTTCCCGAGCCAATGGGAACATTTCCCGAGCCAATGGGAACATTCCCCAAGCCAATGGGAACATTCCCCGAGCCAATGGGAAGCTTCCCCGAACCAATGGGAACATTCCCCGAACCAATGGGAACATTCCCCGAACCAATGGGAACATTCCCCGAGCCAATGGGAACATTCCCCAAGCCAATGGGAAGCTTCCCCAAGCCAATGGGAAGCTTCCCCGAACCTTCGGGACATGTCCCCAAGCACTATTGCAGAAAAACATTCAATGAATATTTATCCTGATTTAATTTTAATATTTTAATAAGTAAAAAATGAAAAAAGAATTAAACATTACGAAGTATCGGCTGTTGCCGGTGATATTCTGTCTGCTGTTAACCGGCTATTTACGTGCACAAGTGACAATAGGCGGAATGACGGACCCGCAGGCGGGTACGTTGTTGGATTTGAACAGTACGGCGAAAGGCGCACTGCTGTTCTCTAATGTATCGCTGACCGACTTGAAAAAGATTCCCGCCGGTGCTTTCGTAGGTATCACTGCGGAGCAGGACAATAATCCGGCTCTTGCAGGTGCAGTGGTTTACAATACAAACCCGGCAATCGGCACCGGCCTTTACGTATGGGAGGGAGCCAAATGGACGACAATTATGCCCGGCAAGCTCGGAGAAGTAGGCGTGATGATTGACAATAGAGATGATGAAGAATATTACACAGGTAATTTCGGTACTGCGGGTATATGGATGCTTGAGAACCTGCGTTACGTACCGGCAGGCTATGCACACAACACACTCGAATCTACTTCGGCTAAATATTATGCGTTTCCGGGAACCGACGGGTCATACAATACAGGGTCAGCCGAAACCGGTTGGGACAAGTCGTGGGGCATATTGTATAACTGGGCAGGGGCGACGAACGGCAGGAGCCTCCCTTCAACCGACG
>JAIRRK010000170.1 GCA_031256015.1 Dysgonamonadaceae bacterium | reverse complement strand
AATGAAAAATCTTTTTGTATTACCAAAATGGCGACTCCCAAAATCGTACAGTTGGTTGTTATTAAAGGAAGGAAAACTCCCAATGCCTGATACAGAGCGGGAGAAACTTTTTTCAATACAATTTCAACCATTTGAACCAATGATGCAATAACCAAAATAAAAGTGATTGTCTGCATAAAACCTAAAGACAAAGGATCGAGGATGTACTTTTGAATGAAGAAAGTAAAAAGAGTGGCTATCGTCATGACGAAAGCTACGGCAGCAGACATTCCGATAGAAGTCTCGACTTTCTTGGAAACTCCCAAAAAAGGACAAATGCCTAAAAACTGAGACAATACAATATTGTTGACAAATACGGCTCCTACAAATATCAAAAAATAAGTCATATTTTTACTTTTACTATCAGTTTTTTCAATTGACCCTCTCCAATGAAAGGTGCATGTGCATCTTCGGGAAAGAAAATAACAAATTCGCCCGGCTCCAAAGTAAAATAGGTAGAAGGGCTATCTGCATAAAATGCGATGTCTTTTTCGGGATTATACGGTTCGGTCACAGAAATACATTTAACACTGTCTTTCCATCCGTAAGCTTCTGAAATGTTTAAAGGAACTTGGATATCAATGTATTCGATATGAGTTTCCAATGGTGCTTCTTCCGGTTTTTTCATGTTTCCGTCCGATGCATTAACAAAAAGTTGATCTCCGTCTATTTCTATTTTTCCCGGAACGAATGTATTTACATTTAATGACTTAATAAACTCAAATGCTCTTTTAAAACGAGGATTTAGATATTCGTAACGTGCTGAGTTTTTTAATGAATCAATAATCATGATACTTGTTTTTTATTAATAATGGCAATTAAATAACCCAAGGCAATAAATGCTCCGGGAGCTAAGACAAATATGAGCGAAGCATATTGTTCGGAATAAATTTCGATATTGAAAAACTTCCCGGTTCCGAGAAATTCGCGAACAACGCCTAATGTTGTTAATGCAAACGCAAATCCCATTCCCATTCCCAATCCATCCAAAAAAGAAGGAAATAATTTATTTTTTGCGGCAAATGCTTCGGCTCTTCCCAAAACAATACAATTTACGACAATCAGAGGAATAAACAGCCCCAGACTTTCATATAACGCAGGAAGATAAGCTTCCATTAACATTTGAACCAAGGTAACAAAAGAAGCAATAATAACAATAAATGCCGGTATACGCACTTTATCGGGAATCAGGTTTTTCATTGAAGATACCACCATATTCGAACAAACCAAGACGAAGGCAGTTGCTAATCCCATGGCCAATCCGTTTATTGCGGAAGTGGTCGTACCTAAAACCGGACACATCCCCAAGAGCAGTACGAAAACCGGATTTTCCTTCAAGATACCATTTGTTAATATTTTTACAGCATTCATATATTTTTTTATTTTCAATTAGTTGCACCTGAATCAGCATCAGTTGATGTAGCACCGGATGTTCCATCATTGCTTGTCGCTCCCGAATCGGCATCGGTACTTTTATCGAAAAAAGCGGAAGATGATTTGTTTACCGCATCTAAAAAAGCCCGTGAAGTAATCGTAGCTGCAGTAATAGCATCTATTTCTCCTCCGTCTTTCGATAATTTCAATGTTTTTTGAGAAAGATTTTTCCCGATTATATTCTGATTATTTTTATCCGTCTTGAACCAAGGATTCATTTTGTCTCCCAATCCAGGCGTTTCAGCATGATGCAAAACAGCATAGTTTAATATATTTCCTTCGTTATCCAATCCGGTAAGGATTCTTATTTCACCACTAAAGCCCCTCATTGTTTGCGTTTCAACTGCTGCTCCGATCAGGTTGTCGCCTTTTTTAGCCGGATAAATTATAATTGTATCGTTTGGCGCGATTCCCTTTTTATACATTTCAAGCACCGGGTCATTATCAAAATCCGAAATAACGTCACGAATGGCATTTTCCAATTTTGTTTTTTTTGCCAAAGCAATCGGATCTTTTGTCAACTCATTTACTCCTGCCAAAATTGCTCCGAAAGTGATACAAATAAGTACAAGAGATAAAAACATATTTTTAAATGTCGATTCCAATTCAGCCATTTTTTTGTTTATTTCCGTATTCCGTATCGTTCAGGTTTAACATAATTATTTAATAAAGGAGTCACTGCATTCATTATAAGTATGGCAAAAGAAACACCTTCCGGATAAGCTCCCCAAAGACGGATAACTGAGGTAATTATACCGATACCTACAGCATAAATAATCATTCCTCCTTTGGTTACGGGAGAAGTAACATAATCGGTAGCCATAAAAACAGCTCCCAAAAGCAATCCGCCCGATAAGAGATGAATAACAGGAGAAGCATATTCTGCGGGATTAATCCAATTCATTATTCCGGTGAAAAGGAATACGGTTAATAGAATGAATACGGGAATATACCATTGAATAATTTTTCGCAGAAGCATAAAAATAAATCCCAATAAAAGGGCCACCGCACTTACTTCGCCCAAACTACCTCTCATTTTTCCCAATAAAAGAGAAGTATAATCCGGAATTGTACCGAAATGATTTCCTATCATATTTAATGTTGTGGCACCCGTTGTTGCATCCAAATAAGTCATCGGGAAAAATCCCGGTTCCGGCCAAACAGTCATTTGTGCGGGAAAAGAAATTAAAAGGAAGACCCGTCCTACCAAAGCCGGATTAAAAATATTTCGGCCTAAGCCTCCGAAAGTCAGTTTACCAATACCGATGGCAACCAAAGCTCCTATGATAATGATCCATATCGGAAGATTCGAAGGAAGATTAAATGCCAATAATACTCCGGTAATCACGGCGGAACCGTCGCTGATAGAAGTTTTTTCTTTTAGTAAAAACCGTTGTATCAGATATTCAAATAATACGCAGGAAAAAACCGATACAAGTGTTACAACCAAGGCTCCCAAACCGAAAAAAACGAGAGATACGATAAATGCCGGAATGAGAGCAATTAATACTCCATACATTTTCTTTTCAATCGAATCACCGCTATGTATGTGAGGCGAGGGAGAAATTATTAATTTTGTTTCCATTATTTTCTGTTACGAATAATTTGATTCACTTTTCCTTTTCCGGCGCGAATGTAATCCAATAATGGTCGATTGGAAGGACAAGTATAGGAACACGAGCCACATTCCAAACAATCTGTTATATTGAATTTTTCAGCTTTACTCCATTCTTCAAAATCAACGAATGTCATTAAAGAACTTGGAATTAATTTAAGAGGACAAACATTTGCGCATTGACCACAACGGATACAAACGCGAGAAGTTTTCCTCATCGATTCGGTTTCGGACATTAACAATATTCCCGACATTCCTTTGGTTATGGGAACATCGGTATTGACAATGGCTTTTCCCATCATCGGGCCTCCGGCTATGATTTTTCGAGTTCCATCCGGTACTCCTCCAGCAAATTCAATCAATTGCTTAACCGGTGTTCCTATACGAACCCATACATCCATCGGGTCTTTCAAACGTTTGCCGGTTACTGTTACTATTCGTGTTACCAACGGCTTGTTTTTCTGTACCGCTTCATAAACGGCAAAAACGGTTCCGATGTTTTGCACAACAACTCCCACGTCAGCAGGAAGTTTTCCGCCGGGAACTTGTCGGTTTGTTAATGCGTCAATCAATTGTTTTTCACCACCTTGAGGATATTTCACTTTCAAAGGGATTATTTTAATCGAAGGATATTTCCGAGATAAGACTTCAAGATGTTTAATGGCATCTTTTTTATTATTTTCTATTCCGACAAGTGCATTTTGAACATTCAGTGCTTTCATCAAAATCCGGATTCCGACCAGTAATTCTGCCCCTTTCTCCAACATCAACGAATGGTCATCGGTTAAATACGGTTCACACTCTGTTCCGTTAATAATCAGAGTATCCACTTTATCTTTTCCCGACATTAATTTCACATTCGTCGGAAAAGCAGCTCCTCCCAAGCCCACAATTCCCGATTTTTCGATTTTTGAAATTATTTCGTCCGAAGTTAAATTACATTCTTCAACAAGTGTTTCCGACAAGTCGATATTTTCTTCCCATTCATCTCCGATCACGTCGATAAAAACCGCGTCTTTCCCATATCCGCCGGAATCAATTATTTTATCGATTTTCGCTACTTTTCCGGAAACGGAAGAATGAACATAAGCCGAGATAAATCCCGATGATTCGGCGATTAAAGTTCCGACTTTCACCATGTCACCTTTTTTTACCAATGGAGTGGAAGGACTGCCCAATGATTGACTCAAAGGAATAACCACTTGTTCAGGCAAGGGCAATTTCTTTATTTCCTTATTTCCGGATATTTTATTTTCAGGAGGATGTATCCCTCCTATCTTAAATGTTTTCAACTTTCTCTTTTTTTATAGGGAAATTCAATTCTTTGATTGCATAATTCGGACATTCCGATACACATTTTCTACACAGACGACATTTATTGTCATCGATATACGCCAGATTATTTTCTATGATAATTGCTTCAAAGGAACAAACTTTTTCGCACTTTTTACATGAAATACAAGATACTTTACAGGCTTTCATCGCCACTGCCGGTTTATCTTTATTTACGCAACTTACATAAATCCGTCGGGATTTAGGGCCTTGTTTCCGTAATTCAATAAGCAGTTTGGGACATGCTTTTATACACTTTCCGCAAGCTGTACATTTTTCCTCGTCTATTTCCGGCAGCCGGGTTTCGTCGTTCATACGAATGGCATCGAAAGAGCAAACCTTCGTACAGTCGCCGTAACCCAAACATCCGAAAGAACAAGGAGTTTCTCCTCCATATAAACCGGACGCTATAAAACAGGTTTTTTCTCCATCGTATTTATTTATTCTCCGGCGATTTTCACAACTTCCGTTGCAACGAACCACCGCTATTTGTTGCATAACTTGACTTACATTTTGTCCTAAAGTCTCGGCAATTCGAGTCATAACCGCATTGCCTCCCACCGGGCAATGTAATCCGTCTAACGAGCTTGATTTGACGGTTGCCGCAGCAAAACCACTGCAACCGGGGAATCCGCAAGCACCGCAATTAGCCGCCGGTAGAATATTTTGGATTTGAATGATACGAGAATCTTCATATACTTCAAATTTTTTCGAAGCAAAATAAAGGATAAGTACACCTAAAAAGCCTATTCCTCCTAATATTATAACGCTCAATAATATCGTGTTCATTTTTATAAATTCTTACTTAAACGAAATTTGAATTTACTTCTCAATTGCTCTTTCAGTAAATACAAAACAAAATAATAAACAACTAAAGTAATCATAACGGATAATCCTATCAAAAATTCACTTTGAAAAAAAGAAAGAATAAGAAAGGATACCGAAAATATCAAAACCAACGGAATAACAAATGCATAAACAACCGCTTTTAGTCCCATAGTAAAACTTCCTTCAATACGAACGGTGTCTCCCACTTTGATTGATTGATAAAAATCCGTCATTTCCACTATTTTTTCTTTCACATCGTACAAATTGCAAGCCGTTTTGGCATGACATTCCGCACAGGCCGATTTTTGAACTATCCGAACTTTTATCCGTTCGTTTTCTACCTCCACGACTTCGCCTTGATATGCTATTTTATTTTCTTCTTTTGTCACCGTCTCATTACAATTTCAGCAAAAGTAATTATTTTTTTCAAGAATTCAAGCAAAAATGAACTTATGGAAATTGTTTCGATTCATCCGTAATTCGTTTAAGTTTGTTTATCTAATCAACTATGTATAAAAATAATAATCACTTTATTTGCTATTCTATATTTACTCGCGAAAAAGGAGCAATATCTATCGAAGAAAATTTTTTGTCCAAATATTTAAAATAGCCATTCATGGCTACCATTGCGGCATTATCGGTAGTGAAAGCAAAAGGAGGAATATGAATTTTCCAATTATAACGGCTTGCATAATCCCGAACCGCTTGACGCAATCCGGAATTGGC
>JAIRRK010000122.1 GCA_031256015.1 Dysgonamonadaceae bacterium | reverse complement strand
TTCTGTAAACATACCGGTTGGGTGGAAATTATGGGATGCGGAATGGTTGACCCGAATGTTCTCGAAAACTGCGGTATTGACAGTAAACTATATTCAGGTTATGCTTTGGGGATGGGTATCGAACGTATTACAAACTTGAAATATCAAGTAAAAGATATCCGGATGTTTTATGAAAACGATGTTCGATTCTTAAAACAATTTGAATCAGCCATATAAATAAAAGCGAAACCGATTTGTTTATGACAAAGCAGGAAAGATACAATAAAGTAATTGAATGGTTTCGGAACAACAGACCCGCTGCCGAAACGGAATTGAATTATTCCGGTCCCTTTCAACTGCTTATTTCGGTTATCCTTTCGGCTCAATGCACCGACAAGAGAGTCAATTTAGTTACGCCTCCTCTCTTCAAAGCGTACCCCACTCCGGAAGTGTTGGCAGCGGCTTCTCCGGAGGCCGTTTTCGAGTATATTAAAAGCATCTCCTATCCCAACAGTAAATCCAAATATCTGGTCAAAATGGCGCAAATGCTGATTGCGGAATACAACGGCAGAGTTCCCGATAACGTCAACGATTTGATGCGGTTGCCCGGAGTCGGGAAAAAAACGGCTAACGTAATAGCATCGGTTATTTTCTATATTCCCGCATTGGCGGTCGATACGCATGTTTTCCGGGTTTCGAACCGAATAGGGCTGACCAATAATGCCAAAACTACTTTGGAAACAGAAAAAACACTCACCAAATACATTCCGAAATCTTTATGGTCTATCGCTCATCATTGGCTTATCTTGCATGGACGATATATCTGCATGGCTCGGAAACCCCGATGCGAAATTTGCAACATAAGAGATTATTGTAAATACCACACAAAAAAAATAAGGTTGTCTCAAAAAACTTGAAACAACCTCTTGTTTACTTGTCACATCGGATTTCTTCCGAAAGTTCATTCCCAATTGACGTTTCTCATATCGCCTGTTTCGTTAAATGCCTGATGGAACGATAATGCCGTCATCATATTTTGAGGAGTGTGTCCTTTTTGTCCCAATGTAAGGTATTTTCTTAATAACCCTTTATACAAGGGGTCCACGCAGTTTTCGATGATGACTTCGGCTCGTTGAATCGGAGACAAACCTCTTAAATCGGCCACTCCATGTTCCGTTACCAAAATTTTAACGGAATGTTCGCTGTGGTCGACGTGCGCCACCATGGGAACAATCGCCGATATTTTACCTCCTTTGGCAACGGACGGAGTCGTGAAAATAGACAGATAAGCATTTCTGCAAAAATCGCCCGAGCCGCCTATGCCGTTCATCATTTTTGTTCCGACTACGTGAGTGGAGTTGATATTGCCGAATATGTCGGCCTCCAACGCCGTATTGATGGAAATCAATCCTAAACGGCGGGCAATTTCGGGACTGTTTGATATTTCCTGCGGACGCAATACCATTCGGTCTTTGAAGAAATCCAAGTTCTTGTACACTTCTTCCAATGCGGGAGTACTTAATGTCAGCGAGCATCCCGATGCAAAGGTTACATTTCCTTCTTTCATCAACGAAATCACGGAATCCTGAATCACTTCGGTATAAATGCTGAAAGGAGGGATGTCTTTGTTTGCGCCCATGGCTCCCAATACGGCATTGGCAATATTTCCGACTCCCGATTGAACCGGCAGAAACGACAACGGTATTCTCCCTGCTTTCATTTCGGCGGATAGAAAAGAGGCAACGTTTTCGCCTATTTTATTTGTAACCTCATCCGAAGGAGTGAACCCTCCTACTTCATTCGGCAGATTCGTTTCAACTACTCCGATGATTTTCTTCGGGTCGACTTGAATATAAGGCACGCCTATTCTGTCGTCGGGAGAACATATCGGAATTTCTCTCCGAACGGGAGGGTCGGCCGGTTCGTAAATATCGTGCATTCCCGTTAATGCTTTCGGATGATATTTATTCAATTCGATAAAAATATAATCGGCTATACGAGCTACAGTCGGAGCGATTCCGACGGCGGAGGTAAGATATATTTTTCCGTCATCGGTTATATCGCACGCTTCAAGTATGGCGAATTTAGGCTTGGCCAAAAAGCCGTAACGCAAATACTGCGGCAATTCGGACAAATGCAAGTCGAAATAATGCGCTTCATGATTATTCAGTTCCGTACGCATATCTTTATTCGACTGATAAGGCGTTCGAAACTTTATGGCATGCGCCCGCGACAAAACGCCGTCGATTGAATCTCCCGTGGAAGCTCCGGTATAAATACCGACTTTGAAGGGATTTCCTTTTGCATGTTCGTTTTCCGCTTTGACGGCCAACGCCATGGTTATTACTTTGGGACATCCGGCCGCGGTAAAACCGCTAAAGCCGATTAAATCATCGTTCTTGATGAAATCTGCTGCTTCTTCAGCTGTTAACTTATTGTAAATCATTTCTTATATTGATATTTATTTATTTTCGGGTCAGCTTTCTCCAAAAAGTGTGTAAAGATAGTATTTTTGTTTGAAAACAAAAAGAAGTTGATGTGATTGTTGATGTGTCGGTATGCCGACTGATATGCTGATGATTAAGGTTGTTC
>JAIRRK010000019.1 GCA_031256015.1 Dysgonamonadaceae bacterium | reverse complement strand
CCGAAATCGCCTGTGTAGTAGAGTTCGTTATCCCTGGGGTCTTTCAGCACACCCACTTCTCCGGGGCCGGCGGGGTCGACATACTCCACAACACCACTCCCAAGCGGCTGCCATTTCTCGCCGTTCCACACGTGAAGACCGCCGGAGATCTTTGGGCTCGGACTCATATTATACACCATCAAGCCGATATGCGCAAGTTTATCCTCAAGGGTGGAAGAAGTAAGCATCGGATAGAGTTCGTTCAAATCGGTCAGGCTTACCCGAGGCAAACCCAAGCCTTTGGTAGAGGTGACACTTTGGTTGCTCGGGTATTCTTTCAGGTCGAGTAAAGCACCTTCGCTCGGTTCTGCGCTCAGGCCTATCGTCACTTGCGCGCACACAGACGGTGCGCCAATCGTCAGCACTGCCATCAGTGCCGCTGCTGTCATTGTTAATCTTTTCATTTCTTTTTGCATTGGATTATTATTTTTATATGGTTACTCGTAATGTTTTACCTTGGAGGAAGTATTGCCGACGGCAATACGAAAAAAGGGCCGTCTCCCGGTTGTTGCAACCGGGGTCGGCCCTAAATGTGATGTTATGTGATTGTCTCTATTCGCGTCCGCGAATAGCGTAAAGTGTTTAATATAAGCTCTCTCTCTCTCTCTCTCTCTCTCTAACAAAATATCTTTAACCTCCAAACTTTTTGCAAGAAAAGTGAAGGAAAAAGCATTCTTTTTTTTAGTTATATCGTACATGAGATTCATATTGTTTGTTATCTGTTTTAGACGTTTTTTGTATCCGGTTGCAAAGCTAAGAACTTTTTCTTAATATTTTGCAAATTCAAGAGAAAAAAGTTTATTATTATTCTTTTTTTTCTTGTTTTCAATTCGCACCGTAACCCCGAGTTGCGTTTCGCAGAAATCCAAAAGCTCCTTAAAGAGTCGCTCTTCAAGGAGCACAAGAGACTCTCTTAAGGAAGCACAAGAGAGTCTCTTATGGGAACACAAGAACCTCTCTTATGGAAGCATGAGAAACCCTCTGTAAGCTCCTTAAAGAGTTGCCCTTTAAGGAGCTTCCGGATTTCTGCGAAGCGGAGCGCAGTTCGGGATTAGGGTGCGGGGGGTTAATCCTACGAGAAGAGTGGTAGTCGTCCTATACATTCACTTGAACAACCAAATACTTTGTCAGGCTCCAGAAATTCTTAGTATTAAGAATTTTCAATTCGACTTGCCCGTTTGCGTTTTTGGCAATTTCATAAGAGCCTTCCGGATGTTTGGAGATTAATTTCGCTTTCTTGGCGTATAAAGGAATAATGTTCAATTTATTCATATCTTGAGCGATAAAATAATTTTTATTGAAATCGGTTCCTAATTCACCTCCGTCTAAAATCTTTTGCGCTTTCAGTTCTTTCGATGTTCCGAAACAATAATAAACCGTGTTTATTTCGGTTGTTTGCTTTTTGATTGTTTGTCGTTGTTCGGTTGTTTGTTCTTTCAATGCCTGAACGTCCATCGACAGGGTTGTTACATTCGAACTAAGTTCTTGAATTTGCGTATCTTTCTTTTCCAATTCATCTCTCATGGCCACCAAAGCCATTGTTTTTTCTTGTAATTCGGAACGAAGATTTTCCAATGTTCGGGTTAATTGAGACGATTTCAGATTCGAATTTTTCAATTTGGATTCCAACTCCGTTATTTGTTTTCTGTTTTTATCCAGTGTTTCCGTAACAAATTGCATATCGCTTTGAACACGATCGCGTACGGAAGGAGTTAACTCTCCCGGAGTGTTTGATTGCACCGAAAGATAATTTTCGGCAGTTTTAATGTCTCTGAAGTTATTTTCTATTTGATTAAATAGTTGTAACACTTCGTCCAGTTCGGTATTTGCCTGAGTATTGGCCAAAGCCAGTGAATCTTTTTCAGCTAAAAGCTTTTTGTATTCCGGCGAATTTTTTCCGCAAGAAGTAAGAATCAATGCGAATATTGCAAAAAATAATAATCCTTTTTTCATTATTGTTTCGTTTTATAAAGTTAATATTTAATCTTGTTTGCTATATTTATTTTGTTTTTTCTCTTTTTCTTTTTCTTTTCCTTCGATAATGAGAACAAATTCTCCGCGCGGTTCGTTCACGGAAAAGTGGGAAATCATCTCTTTTAACGTTCCTCGAAGCGTTTCTTCATGCACTTTGGATATTTCTCGGGATACGGAAATCAATCGGTCTTCCCCGAAATATTCTGCCATTTGTGTCAGCGTTTTAAGTATTCGGAAGGGCGATTCATAAATGATCATCGTTCGACTTTCCTGCGCCAATTCTTCCATTTTAGTTTGTCGCCCTTTCTTTTGCGGAAGGAATCCTTCGAAACAAAATCGGTCGGTCGGCAAACCCGACATCACTAAAGCCGGGACAAAAGCCGTTGCTCCGGGTAAACATTCGATTTTCAGTCCGTTTTTTATACATTCACGGATTAATAAAAAACCGGGGTCCGAAATCCCGGGCGTTCCGGCATCCGAGACCAAAGCGATATTTTCTCCGGCTTTGATGCGTGAAACAATTAAATCGACGGTTTGATGTTCATTGAATTTGTGATGCGACTGCATCCGGCTTTGTATTTCGAAATGTTTCAATAAAAATCGGGTTATTCGCGTATCTTCGGCAAGAATCAAATCGACTTCCTTTAATATTCTCACGGCCCGAAAAGTCATGTCTTCTAAATTTCCGACGGGAGTAGGTACTATGTAAAGTTTATTCTCCATAAATCAGGGAAAATGTTTTTCCAAAATTTCTCTGAAAGCAGCCGGCGACTCGCTTTCCCAATCCCAAGCGAACTGCTCGTTCAGGTATTTTTCGGCTTCTCCGAACGAATCCAAACCATTCAAATAACCAAGCGTTTCGCTCATCAATCGACCATCGTCGTAAAACAGACTTTTCTGAAACCGAAAGCGATCGTTTAGGCTCAAAGACGATTGTATGTCGGAATACAATTTCTTCCCGATTTTATCGGCGAGTAATTCCACCGAAACAGCCATTGATTCTTCTTTCTTATGATTTGTTTCCGTTTCGGTGTTATTTTTTCTTTGTTGTTCTTCCAGTTGCCATTGCAAGCTTTCCAACTCATTAACGGCTTTCTTCAGCCGATAAATCCGGCTGTTGTTTTCCTCAAAAAAAGAAAGAGAAAAGCCCTCTTTTTTTGCTGTCTGAAAAGAATCTTCCAACAATCGAATCATCCCCAAACATTCGTCTATTTCGTTTCTTAACAACATTCTACAACTCATTATTTCGACAAATGTATATAATTTATTTTGATTGCAATATCATCTGCTTCAAAAAATACGTGAAAATCAAGAGAATAGTTCTTTCACCGGATTTACCAAATAAATCTTTTTCGATGCTCTCGTAAAGGAAGTATATAACCATCGATAAAAATCCGTACCCAAATATTCACGCGGGATATACGACAAATCGAGAAAAACATTTTTCCATTGTCCTCCTTGAGCTTTATGTCCGGTAACCGCATAGGCATATTTCACTTGTACCGCATTGTAAAAAGGATCGGCTTTCATTTTCATCATTTTTCCTTTTTTTGTCGGAATACCGGCATAATCTTCCAAAACAGAAAAAAACAATTGTTCGTTCATTTCTTTGGTCAGACTTGGAGCATTGGTATGCAACGCCTCCAAAATGATTTTCAAATCAATTTCGATATCATAATCCGAGAAATAAACCGTCACATCGCAAAAATGAAATCCGTAAAGCTCTTGGTGTTTTCCTATCCGTTTTATCTCCATCAAATCGCCATTGGCGATAAAATTCATTTCGGGAATTTCTTCTGTCCAGAAATAATTATTTTTCACAACCATCAATAATTCTCCCGGAGAAATTTCCTCTTCTCTCCAAAGGATTCGATTTCGGATTCCGTCATTAAACAAGTTGGCTCCTTTATTCGAACGTGAAATAATTATTGTTTCTTCCGGGCCATCCCGATTATAGGCCTCTTCAATCTCTTCGAGCAAACTGTTTCCTCTTACAATCTTCACATCCGGATAATTCGCTTCTTCTATTTTGGGGAAATCATTTACTTGTCTTGTTTTTATTGCATTTCGCAATGAGGTGGCATTCATTAAAATTCCGGATTGTTCAACTTGACGAACAACTTGAGTGAGAGTTATCTCACTGACATCCAATCCATATCCTTTTAAAAAATTCATATCCAACGCGGGACTTTCACTTTGCGACACCGGAGGAAGCTGAGCGGAATCTCCCAATAAAATCAATCGACAATTATCTCCACTGTAAACATAATGAATCAGATCATCCAATAAACGTCCGCTTCCGAAGCCGGAAGAATCCGACCCGCTATTCGAAATCATGGATGCTTCGTCCACGATAAAAAGAGTATGCTTGTGAAGGTTTTCAGCCAAGACAAATCCGGTAGGCTCGTTCGAAAACATTTTCTGCCGGTATATTTTTTTATGTATGGTAAATGCACTTTGTCCCGCATAAGAAGCAAAAACTTTCGCTGCTCTTCCGGTCGGAGCCAACAAAACGGATTTTTGCTCCAAAGACGACATCGTTTTTACCAAAGCTCCCACTAAGGAAGATTTTCCCGTACCGGCATATCCTTTCAGTAAAAAAAGAGAATCGTTGTTTCTACCAAACAGGAAGTCGTTTATTTTTTCTAATGCTTCTCTTTGTTGAAGAGTCGGTTCAAAGGGAAAGTTTTTATTTACTTGATCTAAAAAGAAATTGTTTATCATAAACTCATTTGGTTTATCTTAATCGTAAAAGTTTACATCACTTCAATATAATTTGATTGAACGATTAAAGGACGTAAAGTTAACTAATTTTTCTTATTATTCGCGTATTCAATTTTTTTCTCTTGGCAATTGTATTTTGCTTCCATGAAATACATAGCAAAACGGACGGGATATTTCGGAAATTTCGGAATTTAATGGTAAATTTGTACCCGGAAAACAAAGTCAACAGGAGGTATTATTTATGTCCAATACTGCTTTTAGAATAGATAAAAAGGAGTATTCCGGCAATGTGGTATGGATTAATCTTTCGGAAATATGAGTAAGACAGAACAAGACCCATTCAGGGAAATGAAAGAGGCGTACAAGCGTGCGCAAGAACGATGGGATTCGCTTACGCCTGAACAACAGGAAGCGGAAAGGGTTAAATATGCCGCTTATGATGAACGTATACTATCCGAAGCGGGTTACTACAATGATGAACCCAATATAGAGGACGACGAATAACAAATAAGGGGCATCCGAACGGACACCCCTTTTGCTCTCATTACTTACCCCTTTTCTGTAAATCATTGTTTAACAAAATATAACTAATCTCATATCCGGCAATATCGCTTAAAGAATCCTTTGCACGCGCAATAAATTCCCTCGCTTCATTTGCCTTGTCCTCAAAACATTTCCACAATCCATCCAATTCCGCTTTCTTTTCCATGTACGCATCAACCTGATCGTATATGTCCTGCAACGCGCATATCTGATTCAACAGCGTTTCCGGTACAATGTCCTGTATGCGCATTTCTCCGATTGATTTTGCCGTTGCATTCATTGCGCACCCCCTTTCTTGCGGTCGGCTTCCAACTTCTTTTGAAATTCAGCCCCTTGGCGGTTGGCATCTTCATACAAGAGTTTATTCACGAAATAGATTTGCCCCTTGCCCGTTACTTTCGGCGTGGTGGTTACAAGCGTTGTTCCATCGGGTTTGGTAATAGCTGTTTTCTTTATCTCAAACAGTTCCATGTTTAAAGACCGTTGTGTTGGCAAATTGTAGCTTTCGCCCGTTTTGCACAAGAAGCCATTGTCGCGCAACCATTGGAACAAGCGGTTTTGTCCGATTTCAATGCCGTTTTGCTTGATGATTTTTGCCAACTCACCCACAAGAACGGAACGGTCGGAAGTTTCAACGGCGGTGGCAAAGGTTACTTTCGGAAGATACGACTTCAACCGTTTGTCCTTGGCTTCCATCATTTCGGCTTGCGCTTCGTTTTG
>JAIRRK010000064.1 GCA_031256015.1 Dysgonamonadaceae bacterium | reverse complement strand
AATAATTTGGATAAAGTAACGGAAAATTTGAAACAATCGGTTTCTTTGGATTCAACCAAGGCTGCTCTTGCTTTGAAAGATTTGGAATTTGCCAAATATATAAAAAACGGAAAATTCTTAAATGCTATTCTTCAATAAAAAATATTGATTATCCAAACTAAGAAGCTGTCCGAAAGATTAATTGAAGTTTTTCGGACAGCTTTTAAATTTTAAAATGTTCATCGAACTCATTCTGACTGTTTGCAAACTGACTGTTGTACAATTCGCAGTAAAAAGTGCCTTGTTTCAGCAGTTCGAGATGAGTGCCTTGTTCAATGATATTTCCGTCTTTCATAACCAAAATATTGTCGGCATCTTTGATTGTGGATAAACGATGAGCAATCACAAAGCTGGTGTGACCTTCCATTATTCGTTTCATGGCTTTTTGTATCAGGACTTCCGTTCGCGTATCAACGGAAGAAGTGGCTTCATCCAAGATAATTATCCGAGGCTGAACAACCAATGCCCGAGCAATGGTAATCAACTGTTTCTGCCCTTGTGAAATATTACCGGCTTCTTCGTTTATTTCGGTTTCGTAACCGGCGGGAAGCGTTCGTATAAATCCGTCCGCACAGGCTAATTTCGCGGCACGAACTATTTCTTCGTCTGTAACTCCTTTCTTCCCGAAAGCGATATTTTCCCTGATAGTCCCTTTGAATAACCAAGTGTCCTGCAACACCATTCCTATCAAATGATGTAAATCTTTTCTGCGCATGGAGTTAATATTCACTCCGTCGATTAAAATGGCTCCTTTGTCTATTTCATAAAAACGCATCAGCAAGTTAACCAACGTAGTTTTTCCGGCTCCTGTCGGACCGACAATAGCAATTAATTGTCCGGGATTCACATGAATGGAGACATCTTCAATCAGCGGTTTTTCCGGTTTATATCGAAAATGAATGTGCTTGAAATCAACTTGTCCTTTGGGATTGTTAACGACGAGCGATTTTGCGGTATCAGGAAGCTGTTCCTTTGCTTCCAAAATTTCGAAAACTCGTTCTGCCGCAGCAAAAGTGGCCTGTAAAATATTTACTATTTGAGATAACTGCTGTATCGGATGATTAAACTGACGAGAATATGAACTGAAAGCCTGTATTACTCCCAAAGTAATTTTCCCGTTTGCAGTCAGGTAACCTCCTAAAACACAAATCGCGACAAAGGAAAGGTTACTCATGAAATTCAGAATAGGAAATATAACCGATGTAATAAATTGCGCTTTCCATCCGTGTTGATACAACTCGCCATTTGTTTTCTTAAACGCATCGACCGACTTTTTTTCGCAATTAAATGCTTTGATAACGGCATGTCCGCCATACATTTCCTCTACATGTCCGTTCAAGTTTCCCAATTCGCGAGCTTGACCTACAAAGTATTTTTGTGATCGGGATGTAATGAATTTTGTAATCAAAAAACTGAGCGGAAGTGACACGAAAGTAATCAGACTCATTAAAGGACTTATAACTAACATGATGATTGTAATTCCAATCAACATGAATGAGGAGGTAATCAGTTGAATAAGACTTTGCTGCAAAGTGCTTGCAATCGTATCTATATCGTTGGTTACACGACTGAGTATTTCTCCGTGAGTTTTGGTATCGTGAAAATCAAGCGGCAAAACATGCAATTTATTATTGACATCAGTCCTCATTTTTCGGATGATTCGTTGAGAAATACCGGCCATCATGTATTCTTGAACATAATTGAAAACCGAGCTTAACAAATAGATTCCGAATAACAAAAATAACATCTTCGTTAAAGAATCAAAGTCGATACCTTGAGGGATATTTCCTCCTATCGTATTCAGTGTGCCGTCGAACAATATATCAATGGCTTCTCCCAAGATTTTAGGGCCGAAGATTCCAAAAACGGTACTCGCCACGGCAAAGAGGAAAACCCGGATTAATTGACCATAAAAAGGTTTCAGAAAATGCAATAATTTCAAAAGTGTACCTTTGAAATCTTTCGATTTTTCGGTTGCCATAACAATCGGAGGCCCTCCCCTGCCATGCGGCCTTATCTTCTGAGTTATATTTGCCGTTTTCGACATTGCTTACATCAATTCTTCTTCCGATAACTGCGATGCAGCTATTTCCCGGTATATGTTATTTGTTTTCAACAATTCGTTATGAGTTCCTTCTCCGACAATTTTCCCGTTATCCATAACCAGAATTTTATCGGCATTGATAATACTGCTTATTCTTTGAGCAACAATAATTACGGTAGCGTTTTGTGTTTCTTTTTTCAGCGCTTCTCTTACTTTTGCTTCCGTTTGAAAATCCAGAGCCGAAAAACTATCATCGAACAAATAAATTTGCGGCTTTTTCACAACCGCTCTCGCGATAGACAAGCGTTGTTTTTGTCCTCCGGAAATATTGGTTCCTCCTTGCGCTACCTTTGTATCGTACTTTTGAGGAAGATTTTCAATAAACTCGTCGGCTTGAGCGATTTTACAGGCTTCAATGATTTCATCCGAGGAAGCATTTTCCTTTCCCATCCGAATGTTTTCATTAATTGTTCCTGAAAAAACGGTCACTTTTTGAGGTACCAATCCAATCATATCACGTAAATCCGATTGTTTCATTTTGCGAATATCTATTCCGTCTATTTCGATTTGCCCTTTTTTAACCTCGTAATAACGAAGAATCAAGTTTAACAATGTTGTTTTTCCGGCACCGGTTCCTCCAATTATTGCAACATTCTCTCCCGGATTAACGGAAAATGAAATATTTTGCACAACACCATTTCCTACGTTTTTAAATCGAATAATCCCTTTCCGCTTCCAATCGATTACTGAATCTTCCGAATCTGTTATTTCTTCTTTCAAGTCAAAAACAGCCCGAATCCTTTCGGCTGAGGCAAACGCTCTCGGAAGCATGACAAAGAGCATGGATATCATCATTAACGACATAAATATCTGTGTCGTATATTGTATGAAAGCCATCATATCTCCGACCATGAGACTCCCTTTATCGATGCGAAACGATGCGAAATAAATGATTGCAATGGTAAGTAAATTCATACAAAAATTCATTGCCGGATTGAGGATTGCCATCATTCGATTGGCTTGAATGGAAGTCTCGGTTAAGTCGTCGTTGGCTGATGCAAATTTCTTCTTTTCAAAGCCAATCCGACTAAAGGCTCTGATGATACGAATTCCGACTAATGTTTCTCGAAGAACCAAATTCAATTGATCGATTTTCCGTTGAACGGAGCGAAATAACGGAATGGCTTTCAGCATAATAAAATAAACCAGTCCGAACATAAGAGGCAACGAAATCAAATACATCATCGACAAATCGTCATCTTTTCGAGCAGCCATAATTATTCCCCCGACACACATTAGCGGAGCTCGCATCATCATTCGTAAAACGATAAATGTGGTTTGTTGAATTTGTTGAACATCTTGGGTTGTTCGAGTTATCAGTGACGAAGTTCCTATTTGCTCAAACTCGGATAAAGAAAAATTTAAACTATGCCGAAATAACGACTCACGCATGTTACAACTGACCTTTAAAGCTATACGCGATGCAAAATATCCGGCGCTAATAGCACATATAATGCCGACAAAGGCAATTCCGAGCATGATTAATCCGGAACGAACAATAAACGGAAAATTCCCTTTCGCAATTCCATCGTCGACAATCTTTGCCATGTAATCAGGCAAAAGCAAATCAGCGATGACTTGTCCGAAAGTCAGAATAACAATGATGAAAACTGTCCCAAAAAAAGGTTTGAAAAATTCTCTTATTTGCATATTTCGAGTACAAATATACAATTAAATTCACGCAATCTGACAG
>JAIRRK010000203.1 GCA_031256015.1 Dysgonamonadaceae bacterium | reverse complement strand
AAGAAGATTCAACCTGCAAATTCGAGCTTGCTTAGTTTGTTCCAATCTCCTCGCGTGAAATCGGGAATTTCTACCGGAATATTTCCGTTGAGGATAGACATCTCCGTCAATTCGACCAGGCACGACCATTCGGCGGCATCGTAAACATCCTGATCGAGAGGCAGGCCGTTTCGCAAGCAATGAATCAGGCGATAATCCATTATAAAATCGTTGGCTCTTCCTCCGCAAACTTCGTCGGCTTTTTCTCCTATCCGGATTAAAAAAGGATGTTTGTGCTTTTCCAATAATAATTTCATGTCTTCCCGGTTCAACGCGGAATCCGAATCGGGATAAAACGCAAATTGAGGAACAGGATATTTCTGAACATACCCTTTTGTTCCGTTCAATAAATACAAACGGGAATATGGACGAGGACTCGCTATATTATGTTGAATCATCATCGTTTTTTCTTTTTCCGTACAAATCAGGGTGGTGTTCATATCTCCCAATTTGTGTGGAAGCTTGGCTTCCGAAGAATTTTCTCCGTAAACTTCCTTGGCAAATAAATTCATCCCTATCGATTGGGTTGACATGGAAACAAGACGATTCATTTTGTCGCCCCGATGCATATTCAAGGCCTGACAAATCGGCCCCAAACCGTGAGTCGGATAAGGATTTCCGGTATGCCCGGCATTGTATTGAGTTTGCCAATTTCCGGCTTTTCGCTTTCCATATTCATTCGAAAGTATTCGCGCGCGTAAATCGTGAATGTAAGCTCCTTCCGCATGGATTATTTCACCCAGAATGCCTTTTTGAACCATATTCAACACCGTTAATTCAAACGGGTCGTAGCAACAGTTTTCGAGCATCATACAATGTCGTCGCATTTTTTCGGCGGTATCAACCAATTGCCAGCACTCCGAAACGGTGGTCGATGAAGGGACTTCCAATGCAACGTGCTTCCCGCACTCCATACCGTACACGGCTATCGGAGTATGAGTTTCCCAATCCGTGCAGATATATAACAGGTCGATATCGGGGCGTTCGCACAACGATTTCCATGTTTCCGCGCCGGCATATTCGGCGGCTTCCGGTTTGTGGTGGGTTTGCAATATTTGTTGAGCCTGCTTGATATTGGAGGGGACAATATCGCAAATCCCTTTAATTTCAATGCCGTCGATATACATAAATCGGTTAATTGCCCGTATGGCCCGAACACCCAGTCCAATCATTCCGATACGGACAACTTCCAAGGGTTCACAAGTTAATTTTAAGACATTCTTTTGTCCCGAGGGACGAGAAGGAACAGGTGTAATACTTAACATTTTCAATTTAATTACGTCTCAAACGATAATTTTTAATTCCTAAATTTTTATATGTTTCGATTAAAGCGTTTTCGTCGTTTGTAATAACAAATAATTTATCTCCGGGAGCTAATTCCGTATTTCCTTTCGGAATAAAATATTGATTGTTCCGCTTCACCATAACCGCCAATGTTTGGTCGGGAAGAGGCATATCCATTAAACGATTTCCTTTCGATAAACTATTTTTCGCGATGGCGATTTCCGACATGGTTGATTTGATTTCTTCGGAAAATTCAATATCGAAATCCTGAAAGGCCGTACTGTCTTCTCCTTTTTTTGCCAATCCCAACCATCGGGCTACTTGGGTTAAAGTGGTTCCCTGTACAAGCAACGACAATAATGTTATAAAGAAAACTATATTGAAAATCAACGGAGCTTTTTCCAATCCGGCGGCCAGGGGTAAAATAGCGAAAATAATCGGGACGGCTCCTCTTAAGCCTACCCAGGAAATAAATATTTTCCCGTTGAAATTCATTGCAGGGAAAGGAATCAACGAGAGGAATACGGCCAAAGGCCTTCCTGCGATAATCATGAAGATGCCTATGATAAGACTAATTAAGGCAACTCCTCCCAAATCTCTCGGATTGACCAACAAACCCAAAGTAAGGAACATAAGCATTTGACTAATCCATGCCAAGCCGTCGAAAAAACGAAGCGATGAACGCTTGTGAACTATTTTGGAGTTTCCGATTACTAATCCGGAGATATATACGGCCAAATATCCGTTTCCTTTCAAAAAATAAGTTGCCGAAAAAATAAATATCCCGAAAGTGCACAGCAATATCGGATACAGCGAATCGTTATCCAAATCAATCTTATTAATAATATACACAGCCAGTCGTCCGAATAAATATCCGGCGACAATTCCAATCGAAAATTGCAAAAAGAAATCCAAAGCAGCCTGTCCGTATCCCGGCGAATCGGCTCCGGAAACGCCAATCAACTGAATGAGAACAACCGTCAACAGATAAGCCATCGGGTCGTTACTCCCACTTTCCAATTCCAGCAAAGGCCGTAAATTCTTTTTCAGTCGAATGCCTTTCCCTCTTAAAATCGAAAAAACAGAAGCAGAGTCTGTCGAGGACATTACCGCTGCCAGTAACAACGATTCCGAAAAACTCAAGTTGAATGACGGGAAAAAATACAATACCAAATAATAAATAAATGTTCCGGTAATTAAAGCTGTCAGAAAGACACCGATGGTTGCGAGAATAATTCCCTGTGCAGCTACCGGTTTTATATCCTGAAGTTTCGTATCTAATCCGCCGGAGAACAAAATAATACACAAAGCCAACGTTCCTATTGCTTGAGCTACATTGTAATTATGAAATTCGAAACCTATGCCGTCGGAACCGAATATCATCCCGATAGCGAGGAAAAGTAACAGAACCGGAACACCGAAACGAAACCCGGCTTTGGTTGCAAATAAACTTATGAAAAATAGAACGGATATAAACAACAAAAAATGTTCAGTGGCTATCATCATGGCAAAAAAATGTTTTCTCGTGTTCGATAAAACTCAAAAGAAGAAAATAATTCATACAAAAATAATAATAAATAAGCAAAATAAGAATTATCTTTGCCTCTCAAATAACAATAAAGTAAAAAAACATGGAAAATTTTGAGAAACGTTATGAAAAAATTCCGGTTTCTATTTTCACCGATGCGGACATCGCTTCCGAATTAGTCGCGAAACAGGTTGCCAATCTGATTAAAGAGAAAGCAAAAACCGGACAAATGTGTACATTAGGTTTAGTGGCAGGTTCTACGGCTGTAGGCGTATATGAAAACCTGGTGGAACTTCATAAAAAAAACGGATTGAGCTTTCAAAATGTGATTGTATTCAATGTAAACGAATATTATCCCATCGAAAAAGATTCTTATCAAAGTCATTATCGTTTTTTGCATGAATACCTGTTTGATGAAGTAGATATTCTTCCTGAAAATATCCACTTGATTCCCGGTGATTTGAAAAAGGAAGAAATTGCGGAATTCTGCAAAAGCTATGAGGAAAAAATCAATGATGTAGGCGGAATCGATTTGCAATTGTTGGGATTAGACGGACGCGGACAATTAGGGTCGAACGAACCGGGGTCCATGTCCAATTCCGAAACCCGCTTGATTACCATGGATTATTCGACCCGCATGGGAGCGGCAAGTACTTTCTTCGGAGAAGAAAATGTGCCTAACCATAGTATTACTGTTGGTTTGAAAACCATCATGAAAGCGAAAAGAATCATCTTGATGGCTTGGGGAGAAGGAAAAGCAAAAACAATCAAAAAAATAACGGAAGGAACCATTACGGAAATGCTTCCGGCTTCGATACTTCAAAATCACCCTCACGTTTCTTTAATCTTGGATACGGCTTCGGCAGCTGAATTGACTCGAAGAAAAACACCGTGGTTATTGGGGTCCGTAACATGGAAACCTAAACTGATTAAAAGAGCGGTTTTTTGGCTTTGCGAAAAATTAGACAAGCCTATTCTGAAATTAACGGAAAGAGACTACAACGATAACGGATTGGGAGAACTGGTTTCGCAACACGGTCCGGCCAATAAGATAAACATCAAAGTATTTAATGACCTGCAACATACCATTACCGGATGGCCGGGCGGAAAACCGAATGCGGACGACTCGACCCGTCCGGAAAGAGCGTATCCGTTCCCCAAACGAGTAATCGTTTTCAGTCCTCACCCGGACGACGATGTTATTTCGATGGGAGGAACTTTGGCTCGCCTTTCGGAACATGGACACGAAGTTCATGCGGCCTATCAAGTATCCGGAAACATCGCCGTTTTCGATGATGAAGTGGCCCGTTTCTTGGATTTTGTTCGTGATATTGCTCCTCTTTACGGTTTTGATGAACAAAAAGCTCAACAGGCCTATCAAGACACATTGAAGTTTTTCAAACATAAAAAACCGGGAGAAATCGATTTGGCTAATATTGCTGCTTGTAAAAGCGCAATCCGTCAGGGAGAAGCTCGTTCGGCCTGTCGTTATCTGGGAATCCCCGAAGAAAGAACGCATTTTCTGAATCTTCCTTTTTACGAAACAGGAACGGTAAAGAAAAAACCTATCGGCCAAGAAGATATCGATATCGTTAAAAATTTACTGCAAGAAGTAAAACCTCACCAAATATTTGCCGCCGGCGATTTATCCGATCCGCATGGAACTCATCGGGTTTGTTATCAAGCCATCCTCGAAGCTTTGGAGCAATTGAAAGGAGAAGAATGGCTTAACGATTGCCATTTGTGGTTATATCGCGGAGCTTGGCAGGAATGGGATGTTTCGGAAATAGACATGGCTGTTCCTTTAAGCCCTGAAGAAAGCCGAATTAAACGAATGGCTATCTTCAAACATCAATCACAAAAAGACCGGCCTTTGTTCCCCGGAACCGATCCTCGCGAATTTTGGCAAAGAGCGGAAGACCGAAACAATGCAACAGCCGTTACTTTCGATAAATTAGGTATGGCCGAATATCAAGCAATGGAGTTGTTTGTTCGTTATCGTTTCGAGAAAGAATAAACAGGTAATCATTCCGAATTAACGATTCATTGCCTTGTCTAATTGAAGATGAGGCAATGGATTTTAAAATGTAATACATTTCGACCCCGCTTTCACACTTGAATGAATCGGTCCGTTGCTCTATCCCTCATTATTGAAACCGCAACATTCATAGAATAATTATTCGGGAAAGACAAGCCTGTTTTTGATTAATCAAAATAAAACCAAGTTAATTTCTCTTTTTACTTAATTGTTTAGTGATTCCTCTCTTTTATTTATCTTTTTTATTATTTTTGCAATCAAAAAAAAACAGAATATAAACATTAACACTCTAAAAATCGTATGAGCTATTCTTTTCTTGACTTTCTGAAGTTGATAGGAGCTTTGGGAATGTTCCTTTACGGAATGAAAATTATGAGTGAAGGACTCCAAAAAGTAGCCGGAGATAAACTTCGCAACATTCTTTCTGTAATGACGACTAATCGTTTTACGGGAGTTCTGACAGGAGTTTTAATCACTGCTTTGATACAGTCTTCTTCTGCAACTACCGTTATGGTAGTTAGTTTCGTTAACGCGGGCTTGTTATCTTTAACACAATCCATAAGTGTTATTATGGGTGCTAACGTAGGAACAACCGTAACTGCTTGGATAATTTCGATATTAGGTTTCAAATTCGACATCAGTGTATTAGCCTTGCCTTTGATCGGATTATCATTACCGTTAATATTTTCCGTAAAGAATAAGCGGAAATCATGGGGAGAATTTATCATCGGATTTGCTCTTCTCTTTATGGGGCTTGATTTTCTGAAAGCAAGCGTTCCGGATTTACAAACGAACCCGGAAATGCTGGCTTTTTTAAGACAATATACCGATATGGGATTTGGTTCCATATTGTTGTTTTTATTGATTGGAACGATTTTAACCATCATTGTACAATCGTCAAGTGCCACGGTTGCCATCACGCTTATCATGTGCAGTCAAGGCTGGATTTCGTTCGAGATTGCTTGTGCAATGGTATTGGGAGAAAATATAGGAACAACGGTAACCGCTAATATTGCCGCTTTATCGGCCAATGTTTCCGCTCGAAGAGCTGCATTGGCTCACCTCATGTTTAATATTTTCGGAGTTATCTGGGTCGCGATTCTATTTTATCCTTTTACCGGAATAGTTTCCGGCATCGTGAATAAAATCGGTCCGGGCGATCCTTATGCGTTAACTTCGTTTCTGCATAATCTGGAATTGTCCGACCCGGCAACATTCAAAGCCATAACGTCCGACTCGGCGAATTTGACGGAAGCTCAACTTGCCATCAAGAATCAGATGTTATCGTTGCAAATTTCGGTTTCGTACGGATTATCCCTGTTTCACACCATGTTTAATATTATCAACGTGTTGATAATGATAGGATTTGTAAAAGTGTACGTTCTCGTATGCACAAAACTGATACCGAATAAAGAATCCGACGAAGAATTCCAATTGAAATACATTTCATCATCCATGCTTTCCACCGCCGAATTGGGAATTATAGAAGCGAAAAGCGAATTAATCTCCTTCGCCGAACGTACGGAAAGAATGTATCAGATGGTGAAAGAATTGAGAGATTTGCAAGGTGAAACCGATTTCGTGAAACTTTACGGTCGAATTGAAAAATATGAAAACATCAGCGACCGAATGGAAGTTGAAATAGCCAATTATCTGAATCGATTGTCTGAGGGACGATTAAGTTCCGAAAGTAAAGAAGAAATTCGCGATATTCTCCGAGCAAATGCAGAAATGGAAAGTGTTGCCGATTCATTATGTAATTTAGCGAGAGTCATTAAACGTCGCAATGAAGCCAGAACATCTTTCCCGGATGAATTAAATAATAACATCGACCGAATGTATGATTTATGTCATAAGGCCATGACGAGAATGGTTGAAGTAATCAAACTGAACGACCCGAAAGAAAATGATGCTATTCCTTCATATAATATCGAAGCTGAAATTAATCATCTGCGCAATCGTCTAAAAATGAATAATCTGGAAGATGTGAATGCTCATAAATACGATTATGAAGTCGGCGTATTTTATATGGATTACATTACGGAATGTGAAAGACTTGGCGATTTTGTCATAAATGTAGTGGAAGCCTTTTGCATAAACGGAATCAAATCTAAATTTTAATCAACACAACAAATCTATTCTTAAATAAGATGATTTCATTTTTCCAAACAAAAAACAATTCGATTCTTGCAGTAGAAACAGAACGAAAATTAGAAAAAAAAGAGATTAAAAAATTGGTTTGGCTTTTCGGCGATGCCGAATTACTAAAACAAAAAAAAATTGATTCTTTTTTCGTCGGTCCTCGCCGGGAAATGATTACACCTTGGAGTACCAATGCGGTGGAAATCACTCAAATCATGGACATTCAAGGGATTTCTCGCATCGAAGAATTTTTCGTCGTGGCCGATAAAGACGCTTCCTACGACCCGATGCTTCAAAGAATCTATGAAGGGATTAGTCAAAATGTCTTTTCAGTCAAGAAAAAACCGGAACCGATTAAATCAATCCAAAACATTTCCAAATTTAATGAAGAGGAAGGCCTTGCTCTATCTCCGGATGAAATTGATTATTTGGATGAAGTAAGTGCCAAATTGAATAGAAATCTGACAGACAGTGAAGTTTTCGGTTTTTCTCAAGTTAATTCCGAACACTGTCGACATAAAATATTTAACGGACAATTTATCATTGACGGAATAGAGAAAGAATCAACGCTCTTTCAATTAATAAAAAAAACATCCGAAGTAAATCCGAATCAATTGATTTCGGCGTACAAAGATAATGTGGCATTCAATCAAGGACCGGTTATCGAGCAGTTTGCTCCGGCCAACGGAGATAAACCCGATTTCTTTGAAACAAAGAAAATTGAAACGGTCATCTCATTAAAGGCGGAAACACATAATTTCCCCACAACGGTAGAACCTTTTAACGGAGCATCAACCGGTACCGGCGGAGAAATACGCGACCGCTTGGGAGGAGGAAAAGCTTCCTGGCCGATGGCCGGAACAGCGGTTTATATGACCGCTTATCCCCGAACCGGATACGACCGCCATTGGGAAGATGCTGTTCCTCCTCGAAAATGGTTATATCAAACACCAGAACAAATCTTAATTAAAGCCTCCAACGGAGCCTCCGACTTTGGGAACAAATTCGGTCAACCGCTTATTTGTGGTTCAGTCCTCACGTTCGAACACGAGGAAAATAATAAAATATTCGCCTACGATAAAGTGATTATGCTCGCCGGAGGAATAGGATATGCCAAAAAAGAAGACGCCCTGAAAGGAAATGTTGAAGCCGGAGAAAAAGTCGTTCTTCTCGGAGGAGATAACTATCGTATCGGAATGGGAGGAGGAGCCGTATCTTCCGTCGATACGGGAGAATATACAAGCGGTATCGAACTGAATGCGGTTCAACGTGCCAATCCGGAAATGCAAAAACGGGTGGCGAACGTTATCCGAACATTGGCCGAAACCGAGAAAAATCCGATTGTTTCCATTCACGACCATGGTGCGGGAGGGCATTTGAACTGTCTCTCCGAATTAGTCGAAACAACAGGAGGTATCATCAACATGAGCGAACTTCCCATCGGAGACCCGACTTTATCCGCAAAGGAAATTATCGGAAACGAAAGTCAGGAAAGAATGGGAATGGTTCTGCCGGATAAAGACATTAAAAAGGTTCGGGCCATCGCAGAACGCGAACGTTCTCCGATGTACGTTATCGGCGAAACAACGGGAGACATGCAATTTGTGTTTGAACAATGCGACGGACAAAAGCCTCTGAATATGCAATTGTGTGACTTCTTCGGGAAACCTCCTCGTACGATAATGGCCGATTCCACCATCGAAGAAAAATACGAAACCGCGGTTTACAACATAGAGAATATTTACGAATACTTGGAGAACGTGTTGCAATTGGAAGCGGTGGCCTGCAAAGACTGGTTAACAAATAAAGTCGATCGTTCCGTTACGGGAAAAGTGGCCCGCCAACAATGTCAAGGAGAGATTCAATTGCCCATAAGCGATTTGGGAGCCGTTGCGTTGGATTATAAAGGAAGGGCGGGAGTAGCAACATCCATCGGACATGCACCCCAAGTTGCCTTGGCCGACCCCGCAGCCGGATCGGTTATGGCTATCGCCGAATCGTTGACGAATATTGTATTTGCTCCGTTGAAAGACAAATTACAAGGAGTTTCTTTAAGTGCCAACTGGATGTGGCCCTGTAAAAACCCGGGTGAAGACGCCCGCCTGTATAAAGCCGTTGAAGCTTGTTCGACTTTTGCGTGCGACTTGGGAATCAACATTCCGACGGGTAAAGATTCTTTATCCATGACTCAAAAATACGGTCAAGACAAAGTATATTCACCGGGTACGGTCATTATTTCGGCAGCGGCGGAAGTTTCCGATATAAGGAAAATCGTTTCTCCCGTATTAATCAACAAACGTAACTCGACTTTATTCTACATCGATTTTTCTTTCGATACCTTCAAGTTGGGCGGCTCTGCTTTGGCTCAAACTTTCCATACCGTAGGAAATGACGTCCCTACCATTAAAGATGCCGAATACTTCAAAACCACATTCAATGCCGTTCAGGATTTAATCGAACAAGGATGGGTTCTGGCCGGACACGATATTTCCGGAGGAGGAATGATTACCGCTCTGCTGGAAATGTGTTTCGCAAATACCGGAGGCGGACTGAATTTGAATCTGAATGCAATCAAAGAAACGGATTTAATCAAAGTGTTATTCAGCGAAAATCCGGGAGTTATCATTCAAACCGACAGAAAAGAAAAAGTGGAAAGCTACCTGAAAGAAAAAGGTATCGGTTTTGCGAAGATTGGACGTGTAACCAAGGAACGTCATATCTTGATTTCAAAGGAAAACAGTCAATATTGTTTCGAAATCGATTATTTCCGCGACGTTTGGTATTCGTCTTCTTATTTGCTGGATAAAAAGCAGTCGGGAGATGCCCCGGCGAAGGAACGTTTCCTCAACTACAAACAACAGCCGTTGGTTATCAAGTTCAAGAAAACATTTTTCGGCTCATTGAAGCAATATGGACTTGTTGCTGACAGAAAAGGGAAATCGGGTATCAGGGCTGCAATTATTCGGGAGAAAGGAACTAACGGAGAACGTGAAATGGCCTATTCCCTGTTTCTTGCCGGATTTGATGTAAAGGATGTTCACAT
>JAIRRK010000180.1 GCA_031256015.1 Dysgonamonadaceae bacterium | reverse complement strand
AAAGACGGAAAATATCGAGTTAATTTTTTGCGTAGCGGTGATTATGCCGTTTACGCTCATTCTGAATTTGCCGACGGAAGTATGAAAGCGGAAGTTGTTAATGTGCATGTGAGCGGAAGTTTAACAAAGGCCGACACCATATTCATTCATACCGGAAAAGCAAACGGAACTTCCATGATAAGAGGGTCTGTATATGCAACTTATTGGCACAACGCTAAATATCAGGGAGAAGGGCCGGCTTTGGGTGAACGGGTTTATATTAGACATGCAGGAGAATGTGGCTACTTTGATGATCTGCGCGTAAGTGATAAAGGTGTTTTTGTTTTTCAAAAAGACATTACTCCCGGCATGTATGAGATATATGTTATCACAAAAGATAAAGATACCCGCGTTCCCAAACTTGTTACTAAAACGATAGAAATCATGGAAACAGGGAAGATTTATGATTTGCCGAATGAGTTTACTTTCGGCGATAAACAATACACATTTCACATTGACGTAATATAAAATGAAACTCACAGGAAAGTATTTTGCCGGCTTGATAATAGTATTTTTTATCGGAGCTTACTTGATTAATATAATTGCTCAAAACGGAGTTCAACTGCAAGACGGGCAACGAATCGATATAAGGAGAGAGGTTCGTAAGAATTTGACCGTGAAAGAATGGAACATGGATGCCAAAGGGAAAAAAAGATGGCTCGACAGAGAGGCTACATGGAATGAAGACGGTTACAAAACGGAAGATATTGAATATGCCGTTTATGGGCAAAGAGAACGTGTGACTTATGAGTACAATGCCCAAAATCAGTGTATTCGGGAGAATGTTTATAATGATAAAAATAAATTAGTGAGAATTCGCAAATTCGAATATAACGAAGAAGGTCGGAAGAAAATACAATACAATTACAATCCCGATGGCAAGCTTTTCTCGACTAAAGTATTTGAATATACATACAAATAATAGTTTCAATACATTGAAAGCACGCGATAAATGTTAACTGAAATTACTGCTGTTTTGAATCAAATGCAGCCGATTACATTGGAAGAAATGAAGAACATCCGTTTGATGGACCGAATCGATTCCAAATTCGTTGCTCCGGTTGCTTTGCTTCCGCAATTGTTGGAAGCAATGAGGCTTTATTTCAGTGTGCAAATCAATAATGAGAAACGAATAGCTCCTTATACCACTCAATATTTAGATACTCCGGAAAGAGAAATGTTTGTTATGCACCAAAATGGGAAACTCAACAGGCAAAAAATCAGAATTCGTTCATACGTTGATTCTGCAGTTTCCTTTTTGGAAGTAAAAAATAAAAACAATAAAGGAAGAACTAAAAAAATAAGAATCCCTATCAGTCAATCGCATATAGATACTGTTAGGGAATTGAACGAAAATATGGCATTTTTAGATAAACACTCTGTTTTTGAAGCGTTTAATCTTGAACCATCACTGGCTAACTCTTTTGATCGAATCACGTTGGTAAATAATCGAAAAACAGAACGAATTACAATGGATCTAAACTTATCGTTCTATAATTATCGAACAGGTAAAGAGAAGACCCTTGATAAAATCATGATTCTTGAACTTAAACAGGATGGTTGGCAACACTCCGATTTCAGAGATATTTTATTGAAACTGAGAATCAAACAAATTCCTTTCAGTAAATACTGTATGGGATTAATGTTTACCGATTCGCAAATAAAATATAACCGATTCAAAGGTCGAACAACAATGTTAAATAAATTATTAACTAAAAGAAATAATATAAAATGATTCAGTCCGATTACGATCCGAATATTGCAAAGGAATTTGCATTGTCATTAGCAGAAAAAGGAGCTTCTTTTATGGGAGTGTCCGTTTTTGACCCGAATATGTTATTAATGCTTTTAATCCGATTTACGGCAAACTTGTTGGTTTGTTGGATAATTATTCAATTTTTCTATTACAGAAAGAGTGTAAGAAAGGATTATTATTTTACTTTCATGCTTTTCAGTTGTACGATTTTCCTTTTGCTTTTCATTCTGCAAAACTTATCCATGGAATTTGGTTTTGCATTGGGGCTTTTCTGTATTTTCGGCATGATACGCTATCGAACCGAAACGGTAGCCATCCGGGAAATGACTTACCTGTTTGTGATTATAGGTATTTCGGCTGTCAACGGTCTTTCCATGGACGTCGATTATACAACGCTGGCTGTGGCGAACCTGCTGTTCATTGCAATTATTTGGGTGCTTGAAAGTAACAAGTTTGTAAAACATACTTCAACCAAGATTGTACTTTACGAAAAAATAGCTCTGATAAAACCGGAACGATACGATGATATGGTTGCTGACCTGAAAGACAGAACGGGATTAAATGTTACTAAAGTAGAGGTCGGACACATCGATTTTTTACGTGATGTGGCTTTTTTGAAAGTATATTACAAAATAAACAATGGAGAAATAAATACGATAGATACGATTACCCGTTTCTCTTAACCCATTACTGAATGGATAAAAAAATAAAATATTCGTTTGTTCTTGCCGTTTTTATTGGTTTTTCTTCTCTGATAACCGTTCAAGCGCAGGGAGACACCGATTATGGAGCCTCTTTCACTTTCGAAGTAACAAAAGAATTAAACCGTTTCTTCAGACTGAACGTTGACGAGGAAGTTCGATTGGTTGATAATAACCGTTACAAATTTGACCGAAGTTCGACTACATTGGGGGTCGATTACGAAATCATAAGAAGCAAGATGCGGACAGGCGTTTTTTATTCGTTCCTGTATTTATACAACAGCGATTATTTGTTCGAAGCTCGACACCGTTATTTCTTTCATGTTTCTTATAAAGAAGAAGTTGGAAGTTTTACATTGTCGTGGAGAGGTCGGTTTCAGAGTACCGTCAGAGATGAAAATCGGGGAGCGTATAAAGTGAATCCCAAATATATATTAAGAAACAGAATTCAAGCCGAATATAATATATGGAAATCCCGGTGGGTACCTTTTTTATCCTGCGAATTAGCTAATCCGCTTAACGATTCCCGTTATGATTTGAATCGCATTCGGATACAGGGAGGTACAGAATATCGTCTATCCCGATACACTTATTTGAATGCTTTTTTGCGCTACGATACCAACTTCGAAAGCGGCGACCATAATCGGTTGATTTTGGGTGTCGGCTATCGAATAAAAATGTAAATCGTTAATTTCTGACAGCATAGATT
>JAIRRK010000153.1 GCA_031256015.1 Dysgonamonadaceae bacterium | reverse complement strand
AACGAGGGTGCCAATGAACTTATTGTGGATGAGAATGCTACTCCCGGTCAAAAAGCCAAGGCACAGATGGCTTACGATACTGGAGGCTATGCTGCTGACCCGGAAGTTTTCGGCGGCTTGTTACAGTGGGGCCGTAAAATGGATGGGCATGAGGACCGGGAAAGTACTACTACTTCCTCTAAACCTGCTGACCCTGCCAACGCCGGCAACCAATTTGTTACGAGTAGTTCTAATTGGCTTTCGTCTCCAATCGACGATTTGTGGGGCAACGGCGGCGGTTTACTTACTCAAGCCAACACAACTTATACCGGCAGTCAAAATGTCAATAACCCTTGCCCCGACGGTTATCGCGTACCTACCCAGCATGAATGGGCATTGCTTGGTCACGATGCGGGTGGTTCCGGCGAGGAATGGGATGATTATTTTTACACGGATTTAGATGAGAACAGTACTGTTGTCGATAATGCAGCTACTCCCCAAAATAACCCGGATATTACATGGGTACGTGTTTCTGAGGGAAGGGCAGCCGCTCCCGACACTTGGATTGATGATGGTGAGACCCGCGGTTACGCGTTGTACGACTCGACCGTTTGGACCAATGCCGACCCTGGTTACCGGAACGGTACCGATCTTCTTAGCGACGCCGCGGCTCCTGATCCTTTACTTTTCTTGCCTGCCGGCGGTACCCGGATCTACTTCGACGACGGTGACGTGGGCTATACGGGTAGCAGCGGCTACTATTGGAGTAGTGTAGTGGATGGTACCAACTCGTACTTCATGTTCTTCAACAGTGTCGGCGTGGACGCGGGCAACAGCGCCGCCGACCGTGCTTTCGGCATGAGTGTCAGGTGCATTGCGGAGTGAAAGAAAAGGGCGTATCGTGCAAAAAAAAAGAGGGTGTTTTTCTGAACATCCTCTTTTTTTGGAGCGGAAGACGGGGCTCAAACCCGCGACCCTCAGCTTGGAAGGCTAATGCTCTATCAACTGAGCTACTTCCGCCAAATGAAAAAAACCAAATTAAGACAATAACGATTATTAAAAACCCTCTGACCTTTTTGTGGGCAGTGATGGATTCGAACCACCGAAGGCGTAAGCCAGCTGAGTTACAGTCAGCCCCATTTGGCCACTCTGGTAACTGCCCTTTTCAAAAGCGAAACAAAGATAATGCTTTTAATTGAATTTGCAAGCAAATTCGGCCATTTTTATTGCGGTAATTGCGGCTTCATTTCCTTTGTTGCCGAATTTACCTCCCGCTCGGTCGATCGACTGCTGCATGGTATCGGTTGTTAACAGTCCGAATATGCAAGGAATGTCTCCATCTGAATTTATCTGAGCAAAACCTTGCGTCACTCCCGAACAAACATAATCGAAGTGAGGCGTTTCTCCTCTGATAACGCATCCCAAGCCGATAACGGCATTCGGACGGATACTTTCAGCCATCCGTTTCGCTCCGTAAATCAGTTCGAAACTGCCGGGAACGCAGTCAATCGTTATATTTTCGGGTTTGACTCCTGCTTTCAGCAATGTATTGTAAGCTCCGTCTTTCAATCGAAAAGTAATTTCGGAGTTCCATTCCGAAACCACAATAGCGAAGCGCATGTCCGAAACATTCGGCCCGGCCTCGAAATCGTATTCCGACAAATTGTGAAACGCTGTTGCCATGATTAATTAGTTGCGGAAAGAGTTTTGGCTCGCTCTATAAATTTATCAATCGATTTGCTTTCCTGTGAATCGGGATATTTTTTCTTGATAACGTTGTAAATTTCCAATGCCGATTTATACTCTTTCAGAGATTCGTATGCAATGGCGGCTTTTTGTAAATAAATCGGACTTAAAGTCGGATTATCGGCTTTAGAAGCTGCTTTTTTGAAATAATCGATACCTTGCTTTACGTGTCCCAAGTTTACTTGGCAATCTCCGATCATACCTTGTACTTCGGCAGCAAACAACCCGCCGGTTGTTTTATAACTTTTAAAGTATTTCAAAGCGGCTTCATAATCACCTAAGTTATACTGACAAATTCCTGCATAAGCCTTCGCCAAATTGGCGGTTTTTGTTCCTCCGTATTCACTGATAATTTCCTCAAAGCCAATATAATTTCCTATACTGTCTCCGTTTAATGCAATGCTCCATTGTTGTCCGGCAAAATAGTGTTCTCCCGGGAAAATAGCTGTTTCCGCACTTCTTTCTCTCGGAACCAAATAAGCGTGACGAAAAGTAACAAACCCGACTACAACCAAAATAACGGCTATAATACCTGTCAGTATTTGCCTCCAATACTTATCTATGAACCGGTCTGTTCTGGAAAGAATTTCACCCACATTTTGCTCAGTTTGAGAAGGGTCGCTTGCTCTTTTTTTACTTGCCATTTTAATATCGAATATAAGTTTATTACTACTTTCAACTAGGAGTGCAAAAGTAAATCATTTAAAATAATAAACGAAATTTTTATTTGTCTTTTTTTATTTTACAGCGGAAATACTCTATATTTGCGGAATGAAACAAACAGTGAAACTCCATTCATGAAATTTTTATTTATCGTTCAGGGTGAAGGCCGAGGCCATTTGACTCAATCCATAGCTTTGAAAGAGATGCTTAGCCGAAACGGTCATCAAGTAGTTGCCGTGATGGTCGGAAGGAGCAATCGTCGTGAGTTACCCGGATTTTTCTCTAAAAACATGAATGTTCCTATTTTCAGGTTCGACAGCCCCAATTTTCTTCCTTCCGCCAACAATAAAAAAACAAACATCTGGATATCGATAGCCTATAATTTACTGAAGACGCCGGCTTATATTCGAAGTATCTATTATATAAGAAATAAAATCAAACGATTGAATGCGGATGTTGTCGTTAATTTTTACGATATGATGGGGGGATTGACTTATGCTGTTCATCCGCCTAAAATTCCGTATATCAGTGTAGCGCACCAATATTTTTTCATGCATCCCGAATATAAATTTCCGAACGAAAATAAAGCCGAACTGAAAATGTTGATGTTTTTCACTCGGATTACCTGCATTCGGTCATCTAAGCTTTTTGCCTTATCCATGGCAAAAAAGGACAATATTCCCAATCATCACATAACAATCGTTCCTCCTTTGTTAAGAAAAGAAATTTTGGAAATAACTCCGGAAAACGGAGATTATTTGCACGGATATTTGTTAAATGCCGGTTACGCCGAAGAAATTATAGATTATCAAAAAGAGCATCCTCAGATTAAAATGCACTTTTTCTGGGATAAGAAAAATGCTCCGGAAGAAACGGTTATAAACAATAATCTCGTCTTTCATAAATTGAATGATAAATTATTCGTCGACTACATGAGAGGATGTCAAGCCTACGCCACTACCGCCGGATTTGAATCGGTTTGTGAAGCAATGTATCTCGGAAAACCTGTTCTGATGGTTCCCACTCATATCGAACAATCGTGTAACGCTCATGAAGCTTCCTTGGTCGGTGCCGGAATTGTATCCAATACGTTTAATCTGGATGCTTTGATAAATTATATTCCTCATTATCGGGAACAAAATGAGTTTCAGGAATGGGCCAAACAAACCGAACATTATTGGATGAAAGAGTTTGAATTTGATAAAGAAGAACTTCTGAAAACCCAATTAAGCTATAAGTTCCTTTTCGGATTGGATTGAAATTATAACGTGCAAACATTTTTGTAGTTTTGCACTCGCATCAACTATATAATTATTTATGATTTTTTTAGAAACAAAGAATGTAATAAAACAATACTCAGGCCATTTGGCTTTGGATAAAGTGAGCATCCAAGTTCCGGAAAAGAAAATTTTCGGATTGTTAGGTCCCAACGGAGCCGGAAAAACAACTTTAATCCGAATCATCAACCGCATCACCGCTCCCGATTCGGGAGAAGTATTTTTCAAAAATCGCCCGTTGGAAGCAAATGACGTTTACAACATAGGTTACCTTCCCGAAGAAAGAGGTCTGTATAAAAAAATGAAAGTCGGAGAACAGGCCATCTACCTCGCTCGTCTAAAAGGATTATCGGCGAAAGAAGCCGAATCGAGACTGAAAATATGGTTTCAAAAGTTCGACATTCAAAACTGGTGGAATAAAAAACTGGAAGAACTTTCAAAGGGCATGCAACAAAAAGTACAATTCATTACTACGGTTGTTCACGACCCTGAATTGATGATTTTCGATGAACCTTTCAGCGGATTCGACCCTTTGAACGCCGAATCATTAAAAAATGAAATTCTCGAACTGAAAGAAAAAGGAAAAACGATTATTTTTTCCACACACAACATGGCTTCAGTAGAGGAAATTTGTGATGAAATCGCATTGATTAAGAGTTCTCAAGTTGTTTTAAATGGCAACGTAACAGAAATTAGAAATCGTTTCAAAAATCACATCTTCAAAATTCAAACAACATCCGAGAACTTTCGATTGGAAAATAACACGGGAGAAATCATCGATTCTCAAAAAACATACAACGGTTATTTGTTTCGAGTAAAAAGTTTAATCGAAAGAACAAATTCCGAGTTTTTATCTTCATTATTAGTAAACAATGAAATTCTATCTTTCGAAGAAGAAATACCTTCAATGAATGATATTTTTATTCAATTAGTATCAGAAAAAAAATGAGCCAAATAGGAATTGTTATCCAAAGAGAATATCTGACTCGGGTCAGAAAACCGTCGTTTATCATTCTCACTCTTTTAATGCCCGTTTTATTTGTCGGGCTTATTGTCGGCACTATTTATCTTTCCAAATTAAATGCCGGTGAAATCAAGCACATTGTCGTAGTTGATGAAACAAAAGAATATCTTCCTGTTTTGCAGAACACCGATCAGTATCATTTTATTGAAGCCGAAGAAGGCTTTCAGGATTTTCGAAAAAATTCGGATGAAGATATTTATGCCACATTAATTATTACGGGAGATTTATTACAGGATCCGTCCGCTTTAACTTTGTATTCCCGGAAGCAAGTTGTCGGAGGAACCATCGAAACAATAACCTCTCAATTAAATAAATACTTGAGCGACAAAAAAATAAACTCTTATAACATCCCTGAATTAAAAGACATTCTCGAAAAGAGCAAAATTTCGGTGAAAATGCAAACCATTCGTTGGGACGATTCAGGAAAAGAATCGGAATCATCAGCCGAAGCAGCCATGTCAATCGGGATGATTTTTACATTTCTAATCTATTTGTTTATTTTCTCCTACGGAGGAATGGTTATGTCGGGAGTTTTGGAAGAAAAGACCAACCGAATCGTCGAAGTGATGGTTTCGTCCGTAAAACCTTTCGATTTAATGATGGGAAAACTAATCGGAATCGGTTTTGTCGGGTTAACTCAATTCGGATTATGGGGAATACTAATCACGGGATTCACGCTGACCGGAGCAACTTTATTCAGCGGAACGGAAGCCTTTGCAAACATCGAAACGGTATTGGCCTCCGGTAACATTCTGATTTTGTGCTTGTACTTCGTTTTATTTTTCATTGGCGGATATTTGATATACGCATCACTTTTCGCAGCTATCGGAGCAATGGTTAACAGTCAGGAAGATACGCAACAATTTATGATGCCTATCAGCGTTTTTATCGGTTTTGCTTTTTATGCCGGTTTTTACAGTTCTCAAAATCCGGACGGGCCATTGGCTTTTTGGACTTCCTTCATTCCTCTCACTTCTCCCATCGTCATGATGACTCGTTTACCTTACGGAGTTCCTTGGTGGGAATTGGTATTATCCATCGGATTATTAATTATAACCGTCATATTGATTATTCAATTAACGGCAAAAATATACCGGATAGGAATTTTGATGTATGGGAAAAAACCTTCTTTTTCCGAAATTATGAAATGGCTAAAATATTAAGCATTGCACCCATTTGTCGATGAATTTTATTTATCTTGACGCATTGTTTTCATATCATATTTTTAAATAATAAAATATTTGCAAATGTCCATTTATATCTTTTGGAAAACTTTTCCACATCATTAAATTTTTATTATCTTAATAAACAAATACTTATATTTTAAATCGGAAAACTTTTAAACTATTTGTCTATTTTTTCTTTTCCGAACAGCCAACTTTTCAATTATATTATTTACCTTTGTCTCCGACCGTATATATTTCATCGTGAGGAAAATTAGTAAAAATAAATCGATATCGACATGGAATTATTCATTATTAAAAGAGACGGGAAAAAGGAAAATTTTTCCATCGAAAAAATTAAAAATGCAATTGCAAAGGCTTTTTTGTCTGTAGGAAGTTTCGCTACGGAAGAAGTGATTACCAATATCTTATGTCGCGTAAGTATCAAAGAGGGAACTACCGTAGAAGATATTCAGAATCAAGTCGAAATCGCATTGATGGCGGAGCGATATTATACGGTTGCCAAATCCTATATGCTTTACCGTCAGAAACACGAGGAAGACCGGGAAGTGCGGGACAAACTGAAATTCCTGATGGATTATTGTGATGCGAAAAACGCCGCTTCGGGAAGCAAATACGATTCGAATGCCAACGTAGAAAATAAAAACATGGCTACGCTTATCGGCGAACTGCCTAAATCCAATTTTATCCGTTTGAATCGTCGGATGCTTACGGATCGCCTTAAAGAAACATACGGCAAAGAAATTGCCGACAAATACCTCGATTTACTGAATAATCATTTCATATACAAAAATGACGAAACCAGTCTGGCAAATTATTGCGCCAGCATTACCATGTATCCTTGGCTAATCGGAGGAACAATTTCAATCGGAGGAAATTCCAAAGCACCTACAAATCTGAAATCATTTTGCGGAGGATTTGTGAACATGATTTTCATCGTGTCAAGCATGTTGAGCGGTGCTTGCGCCACACCCGAATTTCTAATGTACATGAACTATTTCATCGGATTGGAATACGGGCAGGATTATTATTTGAATATAGACAAAGTGGTTGATTTATCAAAAAGGAAGCGAACACTCGATAAAGTGCTGACCGATTATTTCGAGCAAATTGTTTATTCCATCAATCAACCTACGGGAGCGCGAAATTTTCAGGCCGTTTTCTGGAACATTTCATATTACGATAAATATTATTTCGAGAGTTTATTCAGTGAATTTGTTTTCCCCGACGGAAGTAAACCCGACTGGAACTCACTCAATTGGCTGCAAAAACGCTTTATGAAATGGTTCAATAAAGAACGTACACGGACTGTTTTGACATTTCCGGTAGAAACAATGGCTTTATTGACCGAAAACGGTGATGCAAAGGATAAAGAGTATGGCGATTTCACAGCTGAAATGTATGCCGAAGGACATTCTTTTTTCACTTACATAAGCGACAATGCCGATTCTTTAAGCAGTTGTTGTCGACTTCGGAACGAAATTACAGACAATGGTTTCAGCTACACACTGGGAGCGGGAGGCGTTTCCACCGGTTCGAAAAGTGTTTTGACTATCAATCTGAATCGCTGTGTTCAGCATGCTTTGCGTAAATCAACTCCTTATCAGTTTTTCATGGAAGAAATCGTTGATCTTGTACACAAAGTACAATTGGCTTACAATGAAAACCTGAAATATATGCAGGAAAAGGGAATGTTGCCTCTTTTCGATTCAGGTTACATCAACATGAGTCGTCAATATCTTACAATAGGAGTAAACGGTTTGGTGGAAGCGGCAGAAGCTCTGGGAATTGAAATTAATGATAATCCTCGTTACCTTGATTTTGTGCGGGAAATATTAGGTCTTATCGAAACTTACAACAAAAGATATCGTTCGAAAGAGGTAATGTTCAATTGCGAAATGATTCCGGCGGAAAACGTAGGCGTCAAACATGCTAAATGGGACAAACGAGCCGGATACAAAACAAATCGGGATTGTTATAACAGCTATTTCTACATCGTGGAAGATGAATCGCTGAATATTATCGATAAGTTCCGTTTACACGGAAGAAACTACATCGAACATCTGACAGGAGGTTCGGCGTTGCATCTCAATTTGGAAGAACACTTAAACAAAAAGCAATATCGTCAATTGTTGTGCATAGCGGCTCAGGAAGGATGTAATTACTTTACATTCAACATCCCGAATACCGTGTGTAATGATTGCGGATACATAGACAAACGACATCTGAAAAAATGTCCGGCGTGTGAAAGTGAAAATCTGGATTATTTGACTCGCATAATCGGTTATATGAAACGCATCAGTAATTTCTCTCAAAGCAGGCAAAAGGAGGCCGCTCGACGTCATTATGCTACGGTTAGCCAATTATGATATTGTTTTTCAGGAAATTCCGGGCGAAACCACATTGGCTCTCAACCTGTCGAATTGTCCGAATTGCTGCAAAGGATGTCACAGTCCTCACCTGATGGAAGATAAAGGCGAAGTGTTGAACGAAAAAACCTTGTCCGGATTGTTGGAAAAGTATGGACAAGCCGTTACTTGTATTTGTTTCATGGGAGGAGACGCCTCTCCGCAAGAGATAAATCATTTGGCGGATTTCATTCGCCAAAGAACACAAAATAAATTAAAAACCGCTTGGTATTCCGGCAAACAGCATTTTCCGAAAGAATGTTTCCTCCGTAATTTTGATTATTTGAAACTCGGACCGTATATCGAAGAGCTGGGCGGATTGACTTCGTCCGAAACCAATCAACGATTTTATCGGATAGCGAACGGGAAAATGATTGATGAAACATTTCGCTTCAAAAAGGAAAGCATTTCCGAAAATCAGGCTATTCTCTGTGAACAATAGAACCGGTCGCTTGATTGGTTGGCAAAATCAATATATCGGCTATTTGCACATGCGGAGGAGCTGATGCAGCAAAATAAACAGACTCGGAAATATCTTTCGCCGTTAACGGTTGGAGACCTTTATAAACCTCGTCGGCTTTCGCTTTATCGCCTCTAAAACGAGTGATACTGAAGTGCGTTTCGGCCATTCCCGGTTTTACATTTGTCACCCGTAACGGAGTATCGACCAAATCAATCCGTAATCCATCCGACAACAATTGCACGGCGGCCTTGGTTGCGCAGTAAACGCTTCCTCCCGGATATGCAGCTTCTCCGGCAACAGATCCGATATTGATAATATGACCCTTTCCTCGTTTCAACATTCCCGGAACAATGCAACGTGTCATCGTCAATAATCCTTTAATGTTGGTGTCGATTACAATATCCGATTCTTCTAAATTAACATTAAATTCTTTGTCTACACCAATAACCAAACCCGCATTATTGATTAATATTTCGATATCTCTCCATTCTTCGGGCAAAGAAGAAAGAATTTCAGATACTTTATGTTGGTCACGTACATCAAAAGCCAAAGGCAGAACGTTAATTTTGTATGTTTTAATTAAATCCTTAGCCAATGAATTCAACAGCGGATTTTTTCTTCCGTTAAGTATCAAATTATATCCTTCCGATGCGAATTTACGGGCACAAGCTTCTCCTATTCCACTTGTTGATCCGGTTATCAAAACTATTTTTGTCATATTCTATTTATTTGTCTATTTATTCATATTCTTTCTTACATCCGTTCCCCACAGAAGTTTTTTCCGTAAAGTTTCATAAAAATTTCGGTTCAATCGCTTGACCACTTTCACCGTATAGTCGGCTTTGACTGCTTCAAATTCACTTCCCGATGGAAATATTTTTGAACGGCCATCCAAAGCTACTAAATAATTTTTATTTCGAGATTCTACCCGAAAGCGAATTTTGTAATCTTCGGGAATAACCAATGGTCGTACATTTAACGAATGAGGAGCAACCGGAGTCAAAACAAAATTATTCGATTGCGGTACAATAATCGGTCCGTTTACGCTTAAATTATAGGCGGTCGAGCCGGTTGGAGTAGACAACAATAAGCCGTCGGCCAAATATTCTGTCAGAAAAAGATTGTTCAGATACGTTTGAATGGTAATCATGGCCGATGTCTCGCGTTTCAGGATAGCTATTTCATTCAAAGCATAATTATCTTCTCCTTGATTCAAAACAGTGGTTTGCAATTGAAGCAAAGTTCTATTTTCTATTTGATATTTACCTTGAAACAAGTCATTTAGTGTATCGTCTATTTCATCCGTACCCGTATCGGCCAAAAAACCCAAACGACCGGTATTAATTCCTAAAATCGGGATTCCTTGCCGATCCACCCATCCGGCTGTACGAAGGAATGTCCCGTCGCCTCCCAAACTGAAAACCATATCCAACGGGAATTGATTTTGGTTAATCAACCCGGCTATCAGAGGAGTGAACGCGAATGTTTTGGACAAATAATTGTAGAAATGCTTTTCAACCCAAATTTCGGCTTCAAAACTCAGCAAACGATCGAATAATCGAATGATGGAAGTTTGCTTTCCGGCCTGATAATCGCTCCCAAAGATACCTATTCTCATAATGTTTCCAGATAATGCATTAATTCGTCGAAACGATTACGTAAAACTTCATTACTAATCATTTGTTTTTGAGCATAATATTTAACCGGATAATTAAATCTCTCCAAACTTCTTATTACATTCGAAGCATCTTCCAAGTCAATTTTTAATATCAGAATTTGTTTTGAAGTTTGTTCTTCCATGTAGGAAAATACATTCAGAACCCGTGCATTATTTTGCTCGACCAAATGAATGATTTGAGAAAGAATGTAATCCAAAGAATTTAATTCCAAAGCAATGATGGAACCTTCTATCCGAACATTGCACAAATCGCCGATTTTTTCAATCAAATCGTCCAATAAAATTGCGCCTTTGTATTTTCCTTCCGAATCAATCACCGGGAGCAAAGTGAGTTTGTATTCGTTTACTATCCGAATAATATCCAAGATGGACGTTTGTTCGCCTGCACAAGGAGTAAAAAAAGTAGCTTCGTGCAGTTTATCATCCGGATTATCCATCGCAAAAATATCTTTCTCGGAAACAAGAAATGCATAATTTTCTCTTTCCACAACCGGCAAGTGCTTCAGTTTATATTCTCCCATTTGAGAAAGGGCAAAAGATCCGGTATCATTCAAACTCAATACGGGAATGTCGTTTGTTAAGAATTCTTTACTAAACATTTTCTTTGTATATAAGTAAAATAAATTACTTTTGCGATGAATATTTATACCGATGCAAAAATAATTATTTATTCAATGATATTGAATTAAAAAACATAAATTATAAATTACAAATAACAATGCCGATGAATCCTTTACTTTTTATCCAAGAAGATATAACCCGGGTGATGGAAACCGCTGATGTTTTAAGTACTCAACCTGCCGAAGTTGAAATGAATATACTGGAACTCGCCACAAAAGGAGGCTGGATAATGATTCCGATTGTTCTTTTGTTATTCATAGCAATGGCGGTCTTCATTGAAAGAGTTTTGGTTATTAATAAAGCAGCCAAAGAAGACGATACTTTCATGGCCCGTATAAACGATTATATTCACGAAGGGAATATTAAATCAGCGGAAAAACTTTGTCAAACAACCGAAACTCCTTATTCCCGTATGATTATGAAAGGTATTCAACGTTTGGGGCGACCAATGAACGATATTTTGGTTGCAATCGAAAACGTAGGAAATATCGAAGTCGCAAAATTGGAAAAAGGATTTGCATGGATTGCTACCGCTGCCGCCGGAGCTCCCATGCTTGGCTTTTTAGGAACGGTAACCGGTATGGTTCGTGCATTCTTCGACATGGCTAACGCCGGAAATAATGTGGATATTACGTTGCTGTCGTCCGGTATTTACGAAGCCTTGGTTACGACGGTAGCCGGATTGATTGTCGGTATCATTGCTTTGTTTGCTTATAACTTTTTGGTTGCTCGCGTCGATAATGTAATCACCAAAATGGAAACAAAAACAATGGATTTCATGGATTTATTAAACGAACCGACAAAAGGATAAATCATGGCATTAAAAAGACGAAGAAAAATAAATGCCGAATTCAGCATGGCCTCCATGACGGATATGATATTTCTGTTACTTATCTTTTTCATGATAACCTCTACGTTTGTTGTTCCGAATGCCATTGAAGTGATGCTGCCTCAAAGCGCACAACAAACTTCGGCGAAACCATTGACAAGAGTCACAATAGACGCCAACCTGAATTATTTCGTTGCATTCGGTAATCAAAAAGAAAAACGGGTGAACTTTGAAGAAATAGCTCCCTTTTTACAAGAAACATACAACCAAGATCCGGAAATGTTTGTGGCATTGTATGCCGATGAAACGATTCCTTATTCGGAAGTTGTGAAAATACTGGATTTAGCCAATCAAAATAATTTCAAAATGATTTTGGTAACTCGTCCCAAATAATGAAAGTAACGAAGGAAGAAATATATGGTCTTATAGGCTCGGCAATTTTTCTTTTAGCCATTGCCCTCATCCTCTATTTCTCGTTTCTACATACAAAAATAAAAGCGGAAGAAGGCGGCGTTTGGGTTAATTTCGGAACCGTGGATTGGGCCTCCGGAACCTTTGAACCCAAACCGGAAAATGAATATAAAAAGCCGACGGAAAGAATCGATCCGACAGCGGAAACACCCGGTCAGCAAAACAATCAGCCTGTTATTACTCAAGATTACGAACAAACAGCAAGCGTTGATTCAGCCGACAAAGAAAAAGCGGAAAGAGAGAAAGCCGAAGCCGAAAGATTGCGCCTGGCCGATGAAAAACGGAAACAAAAAGAAGCCGAAGAACGACGTCAACGGGAAGCAATCAACCGACAGATATCCGGAGCTTTCGGAGCCGGAGAAACCCCACACAGTAACCAAGGTTCCGCAAGTGACGGCGCAGGAAATCAAGGCAGTTCTCAAGGAAATGCACCTACAGGAAATTACAGCGGAATCGGCGGAACCGGCGATTTTGATTTGAACGGACGCTCCTTGGGTGCCGGAGGTTTGCAACGACCGGCATACGCGGCTCAGGAGGAAGGAACAATCGTGGTTGAAATCACAGTCGACTCGAAAGGAAACGTAATCAATGCGGAAATACGACTGAGAGGAACAAACATTGAAAATCAAGCCATGCGCAGGTCGGCTCTGGAAGCGGCCGGAAAAACAAAGTTCAATGCAATCAGCGGAATCCAAAATCAAATCGGTTCCATCACTTATCGTTACTCGCTTAAATAAGTTTATTGTTTTATTTTAATATAGCTCATGAAAGAAGTATTCGTTTTCTTGGCCGACGGTTTCGAGGAAATCGAGGCTATAAGCATTATTGACATTTTGCGGAGAGGTGAATTAAATGTAATGACCGTGTCGATCTCCAACGAAAAAACCGTAACCGGAGCGCACAATATTCCGGTTATCGCCGACCGGTTGTTTAACAATACCGATTTTTCAAACGGAGCCGGACTGGTTTTGCCCGGAGGAATGCCGGGAGCATCCAACTTGAACGCACACGAAGGATTAAAGAACCTGATAAAAGCATACTCGTCCAAAGGGAAAAACATAGCCGCAATCTGCGCCGCCCCTCTTGTTTTCGGAGGATTGGATATCCTTCGGGATAGAAAGGCGACAGCCTATCCCGGATTCGAATCACACCTGACCGGAGCCAAAGTATCCGGAGATAAAGTGGTTAAAGACGGTCACATCATTACGGGAAAAGGACCGGGATTTGCTTTCGATTTTGC
>JAIRRK010000045.1 GCA_031256015.1 Dysgonamonadaceae bacterium | reverse complement strand
CCGGAAATTCATCTTTTATTCGCCTTTTCAGCAGGCCCGAATCATGATTGCTGTACAGAGCTACAGCATAAGCTTTCTTTTCATCTCGTCCGGCCCGCCCGGCTTCTTGAAAATATTCTTCCAATGAACCCGGCAATTCGTAATGAATAATGATTCGGACATTCGGTTTGTCGATTCCCATTCCGAAAGCGTTGGTACAAACAATGATACGACATTGATTGGTCTTCCAGTTGTTTTGTTTTTTTGCTTTTTCATCGAAATTGAGTCCTGCATGAAAAAAATCGGCACTTATTCCCCTCAATTGCAATTCTTCCGCAATTTCTTTTGTTTTTTTGCGACTTCTTACATAAACGATTCCGGACCCTTGTGTTTTTTGAAGTATTTTAATGAGTTCAAACAACTTATCTTCCGTCCGGCGAATAATGTAAGCGATATTGGCTCTTTCAAAACTCTTCCGAAAAACATTTTTTTCTTTGAATAATAGTTTTTCTTGGATATCATCAATCACGGTCGGAGTTGCCGTTGCTGTCAGTGCTAAGACAGGAGTTTCGGGAAGCAAATTTCTCAGATCGGCTATTTTCAGATAGGCGGGACGAAAATCGTATCCCCATTGGGAAATACAGTGCGATTCGTCAACGGCAATCATGCAAACATTCATGTCCTGCAGTTTGGCGAGAAATAAATCGTTGCTTAATCGTTCCGGAGAAACGTAAAGAAACTTATAATTTCCGAAAATGCAATTTTCAAGAGCGATGACGATTTCATTTCGACTCATTCCCGAGTGAATCATGTTTGCCTTAATCCCTTTCTGTTTGAGATTATCGACTTGGTCTTTCATCAAGGCAATAAGAGGTGTAATCACAATGCAAATCCCGTCCATCAAGAGAGTCGGTACTTGAAACGTCAAGGATTTTCCTCCTCCGGTCGGCATCAGACCGAGAGTGTCTTTCCCGTCATATATCGAAGAGATTATATCTTCCTGTAACGGACGAAAAGAATCATAATTCCAATATTGTTTGAGAATATCGCGAAAGCAAGTCATGTTTTATTTCATTCGGATGCCTTTGATTAACAATTGAACATTCGGAGAACTGCAGTGACTGTTCTCCTCGATTGTGTAACAAATATCAAAAGGCTTTCCGGTTTTTATTGCGTCGTAATGTTCACCCATCCCGAAAGCGATGGCATTAATCGCCTTGTCGGTTGATTCGTCAATCAGTTCGAGTCTGATATGTTCCAATTCTTTCCCGACACGCTTGCTTTCGCCGTTGTCTTTCACATTGAAAGAAGCAAAAACAGGTTTCTGGTTTTCCGGCCCGAACGGACTCATCTTTTTAATATCGGTCAATAATTTGATATCAATATCACTCAACCGTAATTCCATATCGATATCCAATGTTTGAGTCATTTGTTCCTCCACCATATTTTCATCGGCAAAGGTTTCCAATCGCTCTTTGAAAGCATCGAGATTCTCTTCTTTGATTGTGATTCCCACCGCGAAAGTATGTCCGCCGAAATTAACCAAAAGGTCTTGAGTCGATTCAATAGCCGCATAAATATCGAATCCGGTAACGGAACGAGCCGAACCCGAAATAAGTCCGTTGGATTCGGTTAATACGATAGCCGGTTTATAATACTTTTCCGTTAAGCGGGAAGCCACGATTCCGATTACCCCTTTATGCCAATTGCGGTCAAAAACAACAATTATTTTTCCGTTGTTCAAGGATGCGTTTTGTTCGATAACGGAATAAGCTTCTTCCGTTGTTTTCTTGTCCAATTCCCTTCGGTCGTCGTTGTACTGATTGATATGCGCACTTTTCTCTTTCGCCGACTTGGAATCTTTCGCCAATAAAAGATCTACGGCCTCTTTTCCGTCCGTCATTCGGCCGGAAGCATTGATTCGCGGGCCGATTTTGAAGATAATATCGCTCATGGATATGATTTTTCCGGATAAGCCGCAAATATCGATAGTTGCCTTCAATCCCTTGCTCGGATTTTGATTTAACTGCTTCAGACCGCAGGTCATTAAAACCCGGTTTTCTCCGGTGACGGGAACGATGTCGGACGCAATACTGACAGCGCACAAATCCAGCAGATTTGTCAAAGAAGAAAAGCGTATGCCGTTATTTTTTGCGAAAGCCTGCATGAATTTGAATCCCACTCCGCATCCCGAAAGGTGAGAATACGGATACTGCGAGTCTTCTCTTTTGGCATCCAGGATAGCCACTGCCGGCGGCAATTCCTCTCCCGGCATGTGATGGTCGCCGATGATTACATCGATGCCCAACGTGTTGGCATAAGCAATCATGTTGTTTGCCTTCACGCCGCAATCCAATGCGATAATTAAATTCACATTGTTATCTCGTGCATAATGAATTCCTTGGATGGAAATTCCGCAACCTTCATCCGTGCGGTTAGGAATGTAGTAATCCAAACAAGATTGGGCGCAAAACTGTTCTAAAAATTTGTAGACAAGAGCAACAGCGGTTGTTCCGTCCACATCATAATCCCCGTAAACAAGTATTTTTTCTTTATTGCCCAACGCTTTTTCCAAACGACCGACAGCTACGGACATGTCCGGAAACTGAAAAGGGTCGTGAAGGTCTCTCAGACTCGGACTAAAGAATTTTTTGATTTTTTCGTCAGTTGTTATTCCTCTTTGTACCAGCAGTAAACAAACGGCCGGACTCAGGTCAAACTTCTGAAGAAGAGTTTCCTTTTTAAGTATCTGTTTTTGTGTTGGGGGTTGATAATTCCATTCGATTGTCATTTAATATATTTATTTTATTTCTTTTTTCTCTCAAGATAATCGGGTTTCATTTACTTCACGCCAATACCGTGAACGAATTGAAGCATAGAAATGTTTACAAGTGTTTGATAAATAAAGAACCGAAAATTTCCGGTTGCATTAAGAAACGTTCTTCCGATTAGCTCGTAAAGTTAATGAATTTACATGAACTCCATCGGTATTTTTGTTTTTTTATGACAATGGGGAGGGCTTCGCTTTCCGTGGGCTGCACTCCGCTTGCGCACGGCTAATAAGATGCCTGCGCTACGCGCAGAAAACCGCATTTAAACGAGTTTATCGCTCAGTTCTTAACTCTTAGTTCTTAACTCTTAGTTCTTAACTCTTAGTTCTTAACTCTTAGTTCTTAACTCTTAGTTCTTAACTCTTAGTTCTTAACTCTTAGTTCTT
>JAIRRK010000028.1 GCA_031256015.1 Dysgonamonadaceae bacterium | reverse complement strand
AAGTCCAGATTTTTACGGATGAAATACAAGTTCCGAATCACTCCGGGAAGCAGTTCCATTTGTTCCAAATTATCTACTTGAAAAGTTATCGGAGGTTCCATGATTAGTGTTCCGTCACGGTCAATGAATAAAGCTCTTTTTTTCATTTCAACGATTTTAATTCATTTAATAAAACAGTATTTTCCTCGGGAGAGCCGATGGTTATACGTAAACAGTTCAAGCAAAGGGAAACGGAATTTCTGTTCCGAACAATCACTCCTTTATCTACCAAATATTGATATGTTTCGTTTGCATTATCAACACGAACCAATAACGAATTAGCATCCGAAGGATAGATTTTCTTCACCATAGACAGGTTTTCCAACTCCGATTGAAGACGAGAACGTTCTTTCAGAATGGTTTTTACCCATCGATTCTTTTCAGGTTCTTTATCCAGTTGCTTGCTTACAAACTCTTGAGTCAGTAAATTAATGTTGTAGGGATATTTCACTTTATTAAAGAACGTAATAATCTCTTCCGAAGCAAAAGCCAATCCGCAACGGACCGACGCCAATCCCCAAGCTTTTGAGAATGTTTGTAAAACAATCAGATTCGGATAATTATTTAACTCGGTCAACCAACTTCTCTCGGAACTGAAATCGACGTAAGCTTCATCGATAATGACGATTTTCGAGAATTGAGTTACGACTTTCAACATTTCATCTCTATTCAAAAGATTTCCCGTCGGATTATTGGGTGAACACAGGAAAATAACTTTTGTGTTATCGTCTGTTGCTTTCAGAAGTTTTTCGGCATTTAGCGAAAAGTCGTCATTCAGAAAGACTTTCCTGTATTCTACATTATTGATGCCTGCACAAACCTCATACATTCCATAAGTCGGATCAATCGCAACAACATTGTCTTTTTGAGGTTCACAAAAAATACGGAAGATTAAATCAATTGGTTCATCGCTACCGTTTCCCAACATGATTTGAGTAGGGCGCACTTGTTTTATCTTCGCTATTTTTTCTTTCAGATTCCATTGCAAAGGATCGGGATAGCGATTGTAAGGATAGTTGTACGGATTTTCATTGGCATCCAAAAAGACGGATGCTTCGCCTTTAAATTCACTTCGAGCCGAAGAATACGGCTTCAGCTTCCATATATTGGGCCGGACAAGTTTTTCTAAGTTCATTGTTGTTTCATTCTTAATGTAACTGCGTTTTTGTGAGCATCCAACTGTTCGTTTTGCGCCATAATCTCAATGGTTGGGCCTAACTTACGAATGCCTTCCCGGGTTATTTCCTGATATGTTATTTTTTTGATATAGCTGTCCAGGTTAACTCCGCTGTAAGCTTTCGCGTGACCGTTGGTCGGAAGCGTGTGATTGGTTCCCGAAGCATAATCTCCTGCACTTTCGGGAGCGTAATGCCCGAGAAAAACAGAGCCTGCATTGACAATCTTTTCCGCCAATTCGATGTAATTCCTTGTTTCGATAATTAAATGCTCCGGAGCATAGATGTTCGTTAATTCAATTATTTCTTCGTTGTTTTGAAGAACGATAATCTTACTGTTTGCAAGGGATTTCTCTGCCCATTCTTTTCTGGGAAGCTTACTTAATTGAGCGGTCACTTCCTTTTCTACTTTTGAAGCAAATTCTTCGGAAGTAGTCAGCAAGATTGCCTGACTGTCCGCGCCATGTTCGGCTTGAGAGAGCAAATCGGAAGCAACGAAAGCCGGATTGGCCGATTCGTCGGCGATAACCTCCACTTCGGAAGGGCCGGCAGGCATATCGATTGCCACCTCTTTCAGTCCGACTAATTGCTTGGCTGCCGTGACGTATTGATTTCCCGGTCCGAATATTTTATAAACCTTACAAACCGATTCGGTTCCGTAAGCCATCGCGCCGATTGCCTGAACGCCTCCGATTTTATAAATCTTGTCTATTCCGGCAACTTGAGCCGAGTAGAGAATGGCCGGATGGATTTTTCCTTCCTCATTCGGAGGAGTACACAAAACAATTTCTTTACATCCCGCTATTTTTGCGGGAACGGCAAGCATCAACACGGAAGAAAACAGAGGTGCCGGTCCTCCCGGGACGTACAATCCGACCTTTTCAATCGGAGATGCTTTCTGCCAGCAAGTCACGCCGGGAGAAGTTTCTATTTTTGAAAAAGTCTGTTTCTGTGCCGAATGAAAAGTATAAATATTCGCCTTCGCTGTTTGAATTGCCTGTTTCAATTCTTTGGAAACCAAACGACCGGCTTCCGACTTTTCTTCTTCCGAGACTTCCAAAGAAGAAAGGGAAACTTTATCGAACTTCAATTCGTACTTTTTAACGGCTTCATCGCCTCGGTCCTTAATATCCTTGAGAATATTTTGTACCAAGTCGAACAAATGGGTATTGTCGATTGTCGGACGACTGACAATCTCAGTCCATTGATATTTGGAAGGATGTTTAATGATTTGCATAAACTTTTGAATGAAACAGGTTCAACGATTCTGAATTTTCACGGACTATAAAATCATTTTCTCAATCGGAATAACGAGGATACCTTCCGCACCGGCGGTTCGTAGTTTTCCGATGATTTCCCAGAATTTCTTCTCATTAATCACCGAATGAACGGAACTCCATCCCTCTTGTGCCAAGGGCAGAACCGTGGGACTTTTCATACCGGGAAGGATGTTGAATATCTCTTCCAATTTATCGTTCGGAGCGTTCAACAGAATGTATTTTTTATCTTCTGCGGCTTGAACGGCATCGATTCGAAATATCAACTCTCCTAAGATATCCTGCTTTTCTTTCGCCAAGTGTTTGTTTCCGATTAAAACGGCTTCCGATTGCATAACAACCTCCACTTCTTTCAAATGGTTGCTAACCAAGGTGCTTCCTGAGCTGACAATATCAAAAATAGCGTCTGCCAAGCCGATTCCGGGTGCAATTTCCACGGATCCGCTGATGACATGAATTTCAGCTTTTATGGCGTTCTTCTTAAGAAAATCGGACAGGATTTTCGGATAGGAAGTGGCGATTTTCTTCCCCGCGAACCAACTCAAATTTTGATAATCCGACCCTCCGGGTACGGCCAAAGAAAGTCGGCATTTGCTGAATCCCAAATGTTTAATTATTTGGGCATCTTGTTTCTTCTCGACAAACTCATTTTCCCCGACAACACCAATATCGGCAACTCCGTCGGCTACAGCCTGAGGAATATCGTCGTCGCGTAAAAAAAGTATCTCGACAGGAAAAGATTTGGACGGAACCAATAAGCTTCTTTTCCCCGCAGATAATTTGATTCCGGCTTCTTTCAGAAGCTCCATCGTTTCTTCGAATAATCGCCCTTTTGTTTGTACAGCAATTCGTAACATAGACTATTTTATTATTAAAAAAGGCCTGCCGTACGACAAGCCTTGTATGTTTTCTTATATGAACACACACTCAGCTCACTGAATATTATTCGCTGTGATGATGAATATGTGCCGGATAAATCATATTGTTTATTATTTTGGTGCAAAGTTAAGATTTTTGTAAAGATTCACAATATTTCAAGAGAAAAAAATATGGAAATAGTTCGACAGAACCTTCTTCACTTCTTCTTCGTTCACTTGTTTGTTCAATTCTTTTCCCAAAGACGTGACGCCTTTGTCCGTAAAACCGCAAGGATTAATCAAATCAAAATAACTCAGGTCGGTGTTGATATTGAGGGCAAATCCGTGCATTGTTACATAGCGACTGCTCCGAACTCCGATTGCGGCAATTTTGCGAGCCTTTCCCGGAATGTCTTTATCGAGCCAAACGCCGACCGCATTATCCGTGCGTTCGCCTTTTATTCCGTATTCCGCAACGGTTCGAATGATTATTTCTTCTATTCTATGGATGTAATCTTTTAATCCTATACGAAACGATTCCAAGTCAAAAATCGGATAGCCTACTATTTGTCCCGGCCCGTGATACGTTACATCCCCTCCTCTATCGACATGAAACAGTTCCACGTTTTTTTCCTTCAATACCTTTTCGGGAAAGAGAAGATTCGAAAACAAACCGTTCTTACCAACCGTAATCACATGCGGATGTTCGCAATAAATCACTTTGTTTGAAACCGGTTCTTTGTTTGATTTTCTTCGAATGGTTTCTTCAAAGAACTCTTTTTGTTTCTCGTAGGCCGTTGCGTAAGGAATCGTTCCCCAATCAATCCATTCCAACATGATTTACAATTGATTTAGAATGTGGATAGTCTGACAAGCCGTCAAGGCAGCCGTTTCGGTTCTTAATCGGGTTTCTCCCAATGAAATCGGTCGGAAACCGTTTTGTAAGGCGAGAGAAACTTCCTCTTCGCTGAAATCGCCTTCCGGACCAATCAATATCAAAACATCTTCTCCCTTTTTGTAAAGCGAACTCAATTGCTTTTTTTCCTGAGGATAGCAATGCGCGATGAATTTTAATCCGTTAAATGCTCGAGTGACGAGTTTCCCGAAATCAATCATTTCGTCTATATCCGGGAGAGTTGCCTGAAGCGATTGCTTCATCGCCGAAACGGAGATTTTAATCATCCGGTCCACTTTCAATTCTTTTCGTTCGGAGAACCGGGTTCTCAGAAAGCTTATTCTATCGATTCCCGTTTCCGTTGCTTTTTCGACAAACCACTCCGTTCTATCCGTATTTTTTGTCGGGGCCAAAGCTATTTCAATTCGGTTCTTCCTGTTCGGACAGGCTTTTCTTGTTTCGATAATTTCCACTCTGCATTGTTTGGGGTGAGGTTCCGTAATCGAAGCCCGAATCCAATGGCCTTTTCCGTCAACGATATCGATTTGATTTCCTTCTCGTTTGCGCAACACGCGAATGCAATGTTGAGATTCCGTTTCGGGCAAAACGGGAGTCGTTAAAATGTCGGGAGCGTAGAAAAGTATCATGTTATTTCGACTGAAGGGTTTCCACTCCGATTAATCTGTCGTAACGCATTCCCGGTGTTCGGGCATAGACCATTACCCGGTATTCATTTTCCGTTTGATAGTAATTTCCTTCGATGAAAGTGGTATTGCCCCGCACGGCATCTTCTTTCTTGGTCACATAAAGATAATTGTAGTAACCTTCTTTCAGCAATGCCGTTTTGACATAGGCTTTGTCCGTCGCGCTGTATTTCATTCGGGAACGGGAATCCAAAAGGGAATGGAAAGCATCGCTTAAGATATAAATCTCATCGACAAACGGCCTGTCGCTCGGAAGGAAGAAATGCACAAACTGATAATCCGCTTCCGTATCCGAATCGTAGGCATCCTGATTGCGAGTAAAAACTCTTCCGTTAATGTCTTCATAAAAAGAATACGCTTGACCGCTCCGAACATAATCGGGCGTGAGCAGGCTGTGATAATAGGGCGAATGATATTCCACTGCGGCGATATTCAATCCGGCATGAAGGTGTGTGACCATTTCAAAGCTTCGGTATTCATTCCCCGCATCAAATATCAGGGACGAATCGTGATCGTACACGGCTTTTCCGTTCCGGATACTCAAAGGTTTAACCGCCGTTGCGGCGTTGTCTCTTCTGTTATTCTGAAAAACGAAGACCTTCAAATCCTGAACGGGTGATTTGATTTCGTTGCCGTAAGTAACCTCGAAACTCACGGCTTGATAGTTGGAATTGGAACCGCTATCCGTGACGGGTGATACCTGCATCCGGATGCCGGCACGCGGTTCTACAACGGAAAAGCAGGCATTTAACAGCGGATTGTCGCTCGAATCGGAAAAAACCTGAATCACATAATTGCCGGAAACCTGCAGACGGACGTCCTCGTTCGGAACCTGCAGTTTATAATGAACGTAATCCATCGTGGTGTTGAAAGATGACGAATATTCGGTCAGCGGATTATTTTGAAGTCCGCTCATAAACTCGACTTCGGAAAGCTGAGAGAGTGTCCAATCGGCATTGCAATGGATGATTTTGTAGGTAAGGTATTCGGCGGATGCGCCTAACAAATCGAAACCGATTTCAACTTGTTCGTTCCCGTGAAGATTGATAATCGGAGAAAGTTCCCAATTGCCGGCCGCATGCACCTTCAACGTTCTAACCAGACCCGAAAACGTTTTTGTTTCGAAGGTGTATGTTTGGCCGGCAACGGAACTTACGAACCAAACTAAATCAAATATGAAACTAATAATGAACTTTCTCATTTCGCACGTTTCGGCGGAAATAATCCGACCGACTACAATTGAACGGATACCACTTCCATCACGCCGACGCCTTCCCGCATCAACACCATGAACGCTTTCCCCTCCGGGAAATAACCGGCAATGTATTCCTTGAAAGTTCCGCCGGCATGTTGATGGGTGTAAACGGCTTCGGAGTGGTTATGACCGGAAAAGAAATACGGGTTCTTCGTCATCCTGATTAACTCTTTCAGTTTTTCGCGCTTTTCATCGGCCGTTTGCCACCTTCCTTTGTTCGAATCTTTTCCTTTCCCGTGGCCGTTTTGATGAAGCCACCACTTATCCGCGCAATTGAACGGATAATGTTGTATCCACACTGCCGCATCATCTCGCCA
>JAIRRK010000192.1 GCA_031256015.1 Dysgonamonadaceae bacterium | reverse complement strand
ATTTGAATAAGCTCTACCCGATGTTTACGGGTGTTTACGACAACGACGAAAATGCCAAGCATGTCGGGTTGACGGTGTACAACATGGCGAGCAGCGTCGGAACATGGATACCTTCGGGGCTTTATGTGTGGGACGGTGCGAAATGGAACGGCATCAATGTCAAACCCGCCCTTGTTACTTGCGACCCGCTCTACTACGAACCCGACGCAACAAAATACGTTGATATACCTATTGCCAAGGCATACAACGGAAATAACACCCTGCGCTTTTTGACTTACAACCTCGGTGCCAATCCCAATCTTACTCCCAAACAGCAGATGGGATACACGAGTGGCGGTATTGATGACATCACCGTATTCGGCGGCTTGTACCAGTGGGGCCGCAAGGATGCGGAACATTCGTTGCGCTGCTCCGTGACTGATGCGCCCGACAGTTTCACTCCCGACTTATACGATACCGCTGACGACGCTATTGCCGACGGCAAATTTGTTACAGCTGCTACCGATTGGATTTTGACTCCAATCAACGATTTGTGGGGTACCGGAGCGACTATCAGTTCCGGCGGAAATTCTACTAATCCTGCCAAGCGGCCCAACGATCCCTGCCCTTCGGGTTTTCGCATTCCTACCGAGCATGAGTTTGCATTGATTGGTCAGGAGGGCGGTAGTCAATCAAGCACCAACGGCGATTGGGTCACCGGTATAGGCACCTCCGGTGCAACCTTTAATTCGGATATCAGGTGGGTGCCTGTTTCGGAAGGTAAGGCTTCAACCGGTTGGGGGCCTAGCGGCGGCGATGGTAAGACCTGCGGTTTCGCGTTGTACACACTGACCGAATGGGCGAAATATACAAGCGGTGAGGATTTGACACTCCCCGGTGCTCCCGAGCCGTTAATGTTTCTGCCTGCCGGCGGTGGCCGCCGCGTCGGCGGTGTGGTCGAGAATGCAGGTTATCATGGCTACTATTGGAACAGTTTAGTTGATAATCAGGCAGCATCGGATCACATGAATTTCAGCGGTACTATTTGGGATGCCGGTGACGGCGACTTCACCAATCGCTCCAACGGCATGAGTGTCCGGTGCATCGCGGAAGTAAATTAATGAATTATATGTCGAGGGGTGCGGGCAACTGCATCCCTTTGCTTTTATGAGGATTGGTCTTTCGGTTTGGTTTGTGTTTTCCCCAACTCTTCCAGTGCCGTTTTTAAGCTCCAAAGTTCATTTCTGATTTCTTTCATCCGGCTGACGATTTCTTCGGTATGAATCACTTTATCTCTGTTTTCTTTCAGTTTTTGTTTGGCTCCGAGAAGTGTCATTCCTTTTTCTTTTACCAGATAATGCACCAGCTTGATTTCTTCGATGTCTTCTTTCTTGTATTGCCGAATACCTTTTGATGTTTTAGTCGGATTGATGGTGGAGAATTCCTTTTCCCAATACCTCAGCAGAGATGGATTGACGTTAAACATCTCGGCGACCTCCCTGATGGAGTAAAATATCTTTTCGGCGTTGAATTTCATTCTATCTGTTTTCGGCTTCAAATAACATTCTTTCGTATTCCTCCGGTGTCAGGTCCATAAAGAAATACTTTGCCGGATTGTCGTGTTTCCCTCTCACCAAAATTTCCTAGTGAACGTGCGGCCCGGTTGCAACGCCGCTTGTTCCTACGGTTGCTATCTTTTGTCCGCGAACAACTTTCTCACCCGGTTTAACAAGTAAATCTTTGCAGTGAGCATATAAACTTTTGTATCCGAATCCATGGTCGATGATGACGGTATTTCCGTATCCGCCTTTCCAATTTGCCGATTCAATTGTTCCCGCTCCGGTTGCATAAATAGGAGTTCCGGTGTTCGCATTTAAATCGATGCCTGAATGAAAGCGAACATCTCCGTAAACGGGATGTATGCGGGAGCCGTAACCCGAACTGATTCTTTTCATTTGTTTGGAGGAAAGAGGCATTATGCCGGGAACGCATCTGGTTCTTTCTTCTTTTGATTTAGCCAATCCGGTTAATTCATCGTAAGAATTAGCCTGCACATACAGTTGTTTGGTTAACATATCCAACTTGGCTGTGGTGGATACAACCAAATCGGAGTTAGGCATTGTCAATAAATGTTCATAGCGATTGGTTCCTCCTGCGCCCGGGCGACGAATGGCCGTCGGAATCGGCTCTGCATTGAACATGACACGATAAAGATCATCGTCTCGTTGCTGCAGTTCCTCCAATATCTTTTCGTTTTCCTCTATTCTCTTTGAAATTACCTGATATTGAGTGAGGAGCAGTTTATTTTCTTTTCGTAATTGTTGTTCTTGAGGAGACTCAAAATAAAAGAATGTAAATCCGAACAAGAGGCTGCCAATCAGAATACCTATTAAAAGATGGCGGAAAACAGCAAATATTCGCTGTTTAGCTGAGGGGAAAACTCTTTCGTAATTTAGTGTTTGAGGATTATATTTATAAAAAATATTACTCATTAAGAGATTTTTATATGTCTAATTCGGGCAAATGTAGGGCATTTGTGCTATTTTTGCAAATCGTTTTAGATAATTTAATAACAAGTAAATATATTAAATAGACCTCAAAGCCTCGAAGCAGGTTGACAATATTGAATCATACAAATTAAAAACAGATGACAGCAAAAGAAATTCGCCAATCATTTAAAGATTACTTTGAACATAAAGGACATAAAATAGTACCTTCCGCGCCGATGGTAATCAAAGACGACCCCACGTTGATGTTTACCAATGCGGGAATGAATCAATTCAAAGACATTATTTTAGGAAACTCACCGATTAAATATCCGAGAATTGCCGACTCGCAAAAATGCCTGCGCGTGAGCGGAAAACACAACGATTTGGAAGAAGTAGGTTACGATACTTATCACCATACCATGTTCGAAATGCTGGGAAATTGGTCTTTCGGAGATTATTTCAAGAAAGAAGCGATTGCTTATGCCTGGGAATACTTGACCGAAATACTGAAATTGGATAAAGACCGCCTGTATGTAACTGTTTTTGAGGGAAGCCGCTCCGAAAACTTGGAACGTGATAACGAAGCCGCTTCCATTTGGGAAGAATACATTCCGAAAGACAGAATCATAAACGGAAACAAAAAAGATAACTTCTGGGAAATGGGCGATACCGGTCCGTGCGGGCCTTGTTCCGAAATCCACATAGATATTCGTCCCGACGACGAAAGAGCCCGGGTGGAAGGCCTTACTTTGGTAAACAAAGACCACCCTCAAGTCATTGAGATTTGGAATCTCGTATTTATGCAATACAATCGCAGGGCCGACGGTTCGTTGGATTCGCTTCCGAATAAAGTAATCGATACCGGAATGGGATTCGAGCGTTTGTGCATGGCCGTTCAGGGAAAAACATCGAACTACGATACCGATGTCTTTCAACCGATTATTCAGGAAATAGGAACAATCACCGGGTTTGAATACGGCAAAGAAGACAAAAAGGACATCGCCATGAGAGTCATTGCCGACCATGTTCGCACCATCGCCTTTTCCATTACCGACGGACAACTTCCTTCCAATGCGAAAGCCGGTTATGTTATTCGTCGCATTTTGCGTCGAGCCGTTCGGTACGGATACACTTTTCTCGCCCGGAAACAAGCATTCATGTACAAATTATTACCTTCATTAATTGCCTCGATGGGCGATGCATATCCCGAATTAAAGGACCAAAAGGGCTTAATTGAAAAAGTAATGAAAGAAGAAGAAGATTCTTTTTTGAGAACCTTGGAAACAGGTATTAAATTACTGGATAAAATAATACTTGAGTCGGAGGAGAACGGAAAAACCGTAATCGCCGGAGAAGATGCATTTGTTTTATACGATACTTACGGATTCCCCATCGATTTAACGGAACTGATTCTCAGAGAACACAACCTGAAAGTCGATAAATCGGGATTCGATGAAGAAATGACGAAACAGAAAGAAAGAGCTCGCAATGCGGCTGCCGTAGAAACCGGCGATTGGATGGTTTTGAAAGCCGGAGAAACCGAGTTTGTAGGATACGATACCTGTAAAGCCGAAGTTCGTATCTTGCGATACAGAAAAGTGAAACAAAAAAACAAAGAATATTATCAATTGGTGTTGGACAAAACGCCTTTCTATGCAGAAATGGGAGGGCAAGTCGGAGATAGCGGATGCCTGATTGACTCGCAGGGAAATCGCATCGAGATATTCGATACAAAGAGAGAGAACAATCTTGCCGTTCATTTGGCAACGAAATTATCGGATAATTTGGAAGATGTTTTTTCTGCGGAGATTAACAGTCAAAAACGACAAGCTTCCGAATGTAACCATACCGCAACGCACTTATTGCACGAAGCCTTAAGAAAAGTGTTGGGAAACCATGTCGAACAAAAAGGGTCGTATGTTTCTCCGGACGTGTTGCGTTTCGATTTTTCTCACTTTCAAAAGACGACAGAGGAAGAAATTCGTCAAGTAGAGCAATTGGTGACGAAAAAAATCAGAGAAAACATCGTGTTGGAAGAAAAACGCCGAATACCCATCGAGGAAGCAAAAAAGATGGGAGCAATGGCTTTATTCGGCGAGAAATACGGCGATGAAGTTCGTGTCGTTCGTTTTGGTTCTTCCGTGGAATTATGCGGAGGCACCCATATCTCTTCCACCGGCTCGATAGGAAGTTTCCGAATTATCTCCGAATCATCCATCGCGGCCGGTATCCGTCGGATTGAGGCAATCACGGCCGAAGCCGCAGAGAACTATTTCTATACGCAACAAGATATGCTGAAAGAAATTAAATCCATGTTTAACCATACTCCGGATTTGATGAGTGCTTTGAAAAAGTTCTTGGAAGAAAATGCCGAACTGAAAAAACAAACGGAAGAATATATAAAAGAAAAAACAATCCTTGTTAAGCGGAAATTGATTGATTCAAAGCAAATCGTACAGGGAATGAATTTGTTTACCATGGAAGGTTCTTTCCCGCCGGCGGTAATCAAAGATATTGCACTTCAACTGAGAGGCGAATTTCCGGAAAAGACTTATTTTGTTGCGGCAACCGAATTTGAAAACAAACCCTCGCTGACCGTTATGATTAGCGATGATTTAGTTAAAAGAGGATTGAATGCCGGACAAATTGTTCGCGATGTTGCTAAAAACATACAAGGCGGCGGAGGCGGACAACCTCACTTCGCAACGGCAGGAGGCAAAAACTCCGAAGGATTGGCCGCCGCTTTGGAAGGAATGATTACTTTCCTTACGCAACTTGAATAGTCCTGCCGGGAGGAGCCTTATTTAAACAAATTCAAAATAAAGAATGAAAAAGGACTTGTTTATTTAGTAGAATTTGCGACCTTTGCAAAAAAATAAGTCAACATGAAACTTTCGAAATTGCGGCCCGGTCAGAGTGGTATCATTGTCAAAATTCGGGGGCGCGGAGCTTTTCGCCGTCGCATATTGGAAATGGGTTTTGTGCGAGGGAAAAAAGTGGAAGTCATTACGGAAGCTCCTTTGAAAGATCCGACGGAATATAAACTGATGGATTACGGAGTCTCTCTTCGTAAAAGCGAAGCCGATTTGATTGAAATTATCACTCACGATGAATTGATAAAAGAAAAGGTGGATAAACCTTTGACCTTAGATAATAATCGGCTGCAAAAAATTGCGGATGAACAGAGTAAAATAATCAATGTTGTATTGGTCGGAAATCCCAATTCGGGAAAAACATCTTTATTTAATGCGGCATCAGGCACACACGAACGTGTCGGAAATTACGGCGGTGTAACGGTCGATGCCAAGAAAGGAAAATTCAAATACAAGGGTTACACGTTTCATATTGTTGACTTGCCCGGAACTTATTCGTTATCGGCTTATTCGCCCGAAGAAATTTATGTCCGAAAACAAATATTGGAATCACCTCCCGATATTATTATCAATGTGGTGGCCGCTTCCAATTTGGAGCGGAATCTGTATTTAACCACTCAATTGATTGATATGGACGCAGAGATGGTTATGGCTCTGAATATGTATGATGAATTGGAAAAATCGGGCGCACGATTCGATTACGAGAAATTAGCTCAAATGATTGGTTCGCCGATTGTTCCGACCGTAGCGAAATCGAAGAAAGGAATTAATGAATTATTCGATAAAGTCATTGAGGTTTACGAAGGAAAAAATCCAATATACAGGCATATACATATTAATTACGGAGAAGAGATTGAAACCGGAATCAAACATGTAAAAGAACTGATAAAAAAAGAGGATATAATAGGGAGAGATACTTCCCGCAGATACTTAAGTATTCAATTATTGGAATACGACCAATCGACAGAAGAGCTGATCAGGCAATTTCCCAACGCGGATAAAATTTTTGAAGAAAGAGATATTCATGCTCAATACATAAAAGATAATTTCAGAGAAGATACCGAAACTGCATTTACCGATTCCCGTTACGGTTTTATAGACGGTGCTTTGAAACAAACATTTGTTCCGGGAGAAGAAGACGGATTAAAAGTAACGCATCTGATTGACCACATTGTTACTCACAAGTTTTGGGGATTTCCTATCTTTTTTATTTTCATGTATGTTATTTTCCAAGGAACATTTACTTTGGGAGCCTATCCGATGGAATGGATTGAATGGTGCGTCGGAGTTTTCGGTAATTTCATGGGAAATGCAATGAGCGAAGGCCCGTTAAAAGACCTGCTTATCGATGGAATTATTGGCGGCGTAGGGAGTGTCATTGTTTTTCTTCCCAATATTGCCATTCTGTGTTTGTTTATCTCTTTTATGGAAGACACGGGTTACATGGCCAGAGCAGCCTTTATTATGGATAAATTTATGCAAAAAATAGGCTTGCATGGAAAATCGTTTATCCCTTTGGTCATGGGATTTGGTTGTACCGTGCCGGCTATCATGAGTACTCGAATTATTGAAAGCCGGAATACTCGACTTATTACGATGCTTATCAATCCTTTAATGTCGTGTTCGGCCCGATTACCTGTTTATATTCTGCTCATAGGAGCCTTTTTCCCTAAACACGGCGGAAGCGTTTTATTCGGACTATATGTAACGGGGATTTTGCTGGCTATTTTAATGTCGTTTATTTTCAAAAAATTCCTGATAAAAGGAGAAGATTTGCCTTTTGTGATGGAACTTCCTCCCTATCGCATGCCGACAGTAAAGTCGATGATTCGTCACATGTGGGATAAGACTTCTCAATATTTGAAAAAAATGGGAGGAATCATTTTGGTTGCATCGGTTATTATTTGGTTCTTGGAATATTTTCCGCAGAATCGAGACAGAAACGATTATTACGATAACCGGATAGCTCAACTTACGGAACAAAATGCTTCGGAAGAAGAAGTATTGCATTTGGCATATCTTAAAAACGAAGAACAAAAAGAAAATTCTTTCATCGGAAAAATCGGACGATTCACGGAACCTTTAGTCAAGCCTTTGGGCTTTGATTGGAAAATAGCGGCAAGTTTAATTTCGGGAATGGCGGCTAAGGAAATTGTCGTCAGCACCTTAGGAATCCTTTACACCGGAGCGGGAGAAGATGAAATTTTATTGAGAGAAAAACTTCAAACGGAAACATATACGGACGGAACTCCTGTGTTTACTCCTTTGGTTGCATTGAGTTTGCTTCTGTTTGTATTGATTTATTTTCCCTGTATCGCAACGATAGCGGCAATCAAAAACGAATCCGGCTCTTGGAATTGGGCGTTGTTTGTCGTGCTTTATACAACAGCCTTAGCTTGGGTTATCAGTTTCACCGTTTATCAAATCGGCTCGCTATTTATATAGCAATTTAATTACTTCTTTTCGTCAAAAACAAGTTAACCGGCATGGAAATTGCATTGAAAACCTTGCAAAATAAGCACTTGCGCTTATTTTTGTCAGTTAAAATGCTTATCGTTGCACTTTATTGACTATTACTCAGGCCGGTTGAGCAAATTTCATTCGTTTTTTTACTTGATGAGCACTCATCAAGATGCGAATAAAATCCGACTCCGTTAACCGATAACCGGTGTTTTAGTTCTATTTGTTTTAATTTTAAACACTCTATTACGTAACTGTTTACAGACATGAAGAAGTTTTGCTTTACCATTATTTTATCTATAATCTTTGTTTTCATTTTCTCGAACGGTATAAATGCTCAAAGCATAGATGATTCGTTGTACCCTTTTCATCCGGAAGAGAACGTTTCGTTCAGCTCATCGAATTTACCCATAGTCGTAATAAACCTAAATGAGAGAATGGCCGATAAAGAAGAAGACCGAAGAGTTTCGGCCGAAATGATAATAGTTCATCATACCGACGGCTCTCGCAACAACATTTCCGACACCGTGAGCAGTAACCATGCAAATAGCGAAATCATAAACTACGCAGGAAAAATAGGTATCC
>JAIRRK010000020.1 GCA_031256015.1 Dysgonamonadaceae bacterium | reverse complement strand
GAATCAAGAAAACAAAAAGAATGAATGGGAAATATCAAACTTTTACTAACTATAAAAGAGCTATTTAATCCTTAACTGAATGACATTGCCCTAAAACCGAACGGAGAAGCAAGGGCGGGATTGTATTTTCTCCTTTCAATTTCTTTATAAATAGCAACTATTTTTTTACATTTGCACATCAAACTCATAACTACAAGATGCGGTTTTTAATTCTTTCTTATCAAATTATTGTTTGGTTGCCTCTTTTTCTCCTCGCAACAATTACGACGGCTCTCATTGTTTCGATAGGATGCTTGCTGGGAGGAGAACGTATTTTCAGTTTTTATCCCGGGATGTGGTGGTCGAAATTCACGTGCTTTATTTCTCTTTGCCCGATCAAAGTAAAGGGCCGGAATAACCTGAAGAAAAATCAATCTTATATCTTTATTGCGAATCATCAAGGCATTTTTGATATTTTTTTAATCTATGGGTTTTTACACATACCCATCAAGTGGATAATGAAACAAAGTTTACGGAAAATTCCGTTTGTAGGAAAAGCGTGTGAAGATGCCGGATTCATTTTTGTTGACAATTCATCACCGCAGGCGGCCGCCCGTACCATTCAAAAAGCAGAAGAAAAACTAAAAAACGGCGTTTCCGTTGCCCTTTTCCCGGAAGGCTCCAGAACCTCGACAGGGAAATTGGCTAAATTCAAAAAGGGAGCCTTTCAAATGGCCGTCAACTTGAAGCTTCCTATTGTTCCGGTAACAATTAACGGCTCATTCGACGTAATGAAACGAGGCTCGGTTCTGTTAACTCCGCATAAGATGGAACTGATTATTCATAACCCGATTGAAACAAAAGATATTGTGTCGGAAAACTTGCGGGAAGCTGCGGAAAATATTAAAAAGTTATCGGATGTATCAAAAGAGAAAATAGAACACGGACTATGGGAAAGGTATAATAGTTCTTGAAAAGAGAACCTTCTTTCGAGTATCAAAACCAAAATCGCCTAAAACTTATTGGAAAATCCCATGCGTTTATTTACATCTATACTTACTTGTTTCTTCATACTCACTTCTTGCGGAAAACAATCGGGAAGTCTTTTGTCGGGATTAAAAGAAATGGAAGATTTAATGCAAAAAAAAGACTTCGATACATATAGTCACATCTATTACATGGTTTTATTTGCAGATGATAACGAGTTGTTGATTAAAAAACCGCTGTTTCTTTTTACTCTTTCGATTCTTTTGAGTATCTGTTGGATAAAGAGGTATTATTATAATTTGTTGCAAGCAGCCCTCGTCTTCTTTCTTCTAAAAAAAGGGGACCGGCAAAAAATCACAAAAGAAGTCACAAAACTCCGACATAAGATATTATTTACTCAAAATACGATTCAGGAACTGCAGGAAGAAAAAACACGTGGCAGAGAAATCAATCGGAAGTTGAAAAATCTACAGGAAAGAACCGAGCAGCTACAATGTAAAATGTTCAGAATGACGGGAATTTATGCAACGATAGAACAGTTACAAGTTCCGGATAGGGACAGAAAAGTGTTGAATCAAAAAGAAAGAAACCTCCTTCATAATGAACTTTTTTCCTGTTTCCCGGAGTTTATTCAAGCTATCAAAACGGAATGTCCCTCCATGACGGAAGATGACCTTAAATTATGTTGTCTAAGTAAATTGGGATTGCCTCTCACCGTTATTTGTCTGTGCTTTGGCGTTATCGGTACAGATGCTGTCCGACAACGAAAACATAGCTTGAAAAAGAAAATGTTAGAGGAGAATAACTGCGATTTATTGTATTATTCCATTTTTCCTCAAAATAATAAACCGTTGTAAAAGCTTAAATCACATGGATATAATTTCCCGGAACGATTGAAAAGCGTAAAGTTAAATAATATTTTCCTACATTTGTATCATAAAAAAAACACTTGTGAAGCATTTGATTCAATTCTTCCTGTTTATTGTTGTACTTCTACTTATTTACATGTGTTTTATAAGTATAAAAAGAGGTGTGCAAGAGCAGGACAATATAAACGATTCGACATTAGAGTTAATGAAACATGAAAATAACAATCCCTGAGACCATTGATCTGCAAAAAACGGAAAATTATATCTTAACGGTAGCGGTTTACCCCAATCGGTTTTCTTTTTCTTTTTTCGATTGTGAAAAAGGAACGTTCTGTTTCTTCTTCCAAACGGAGGAGTTGCCCGATAATGCCGTTTTTTCCGTATTCAAAGAAGTTTTATTCGCAAATGATTTTCTTTCTCTTTCGTACAAAAAGGTTTATATAATCAACGGTTCGTACACATTTACCTATATTCCCGAATCCCTTTTTGAAGAAAAAGACACTCGAACTTACTTGAATTTTTTATTCAAAGATAATTCGGGCAAAATACTTTCGGAAAGAGAAGATGCTTTTGAGTTTGTTATTGTTCATGCCATTCAGGAAGATATTTACGAATTTCTTTTACGCTCTTTTGTGAATGTGCATATTGTTCATTATACTGCTCCGATTATTCATTTTTTGCAACACCATTCACTGCTTCCCATGCAATATATGGTTATAAATAAATCTTCTTCCGGCGAAATGGATATCTTTTGTTTTTCCGACAGGCAGTTATTGTTGGGAAATCACTTTCATGTTCCGGTGCTTAAAGAGGCTATTTATCACTCGTTATTTGTTTGGCAACAAATGAATTTGAATAAAAAAGAAGATTCATTATTCATTGTGGAACGAGATTCCGAATTAACCGACTCATTAAAATCTCATATCCGACAAATAGACGCTTTCCACCTTCCAAAAGGAATTTTTTCCGACTCGATTCGAGCTCAAGAAATTCCTTTGGAAATAAGTTGTTTGGCGTTATCTTACTTTTAAGTACATTTAAACGAATCAATTTTCATTTGGAATCATGCGAATCATCAGTGGAAAATATAAAAGTCGGCGTTTTGAGATTCCCAAGACATTCAAAGCACGGCCGACGACCGATTTTGCAAAAGAAAACCTGTTTAATGTTTTGTCTAATTTAATCGACTTCGACGGGAAAACCGCTTTGGACTTATTTGCAGGAACAGGAAGTATCGGCTTCGAATTGCTCTCTCGAGGATGTGAAAAGGTCATTTGTATAGAAAAAGAGGTTGTTCATTATTCTTTCATCAAAAAAGTAAAAGAGATATTGAAAGATGAGCATTTCTTTCCAATCAAAGGAGATGTTTTCAAGTATTTATCTTCTTGTGAGCAATCGTTTGATGTTATTTTTGCCGATCCTCCTTATGCACTGAAAGAATTGGAAACAATTCCCGAAATTATTTTAGAGGGAAATATCCTAAAACCCGAAGGCATTTTTGTGATGGAACATCCGAAAGAATACGATTTTTCCAAGCTTCCTTTTTTCTCTCAAAAAAGAGTTTACGGCTCTGTTAATTTCAGTCTGTTTATAAGGAATTAATGGGCTTCCAGCCAATTTTCTCCCACTCCCCACTCGGCAATCAGAGGCACTCTCAATCGGATGGCATTTTCCATTTCACCCACAACTATTTCCTTTACTTTCTCCAATTCGGCCGATTTCACATTGAAGTTCAGTTCGTCATGAACTTGCATAATCATCTTTGATTGGAGATGATTCTCTTCCAATTTTTTATGAATCCTGTTCATTGCCACTTTGATTATATCGGCCGCAGAACCCTGAATAGGAGCATTGATTGCATTTCGCTCGGCATAACCTCGAACAACGGAGTTGCGGGAAGTAATATCCGGAAGGAATCGTTTGCGATGGAAAATGGTTTCTACATACCCCTTTTCACGCGCAATTTCGATACTTTTATCCATGTAGGTTTTCACATCGGGAAACGAAACAAAGTAGCCGTCAATTAATTCTTTCGCTTCCATTCGGGAAATTCTTAACTGCTCAGCCAAACCGAATACGGAAATTCCGTAAATAATTCCGAAATTAGCGGTTTTCGCGCGCCGGCGCATTTCTCGATTAACCTCGTTCATTGAAACACCAAATATTTTGGCTGCCGTAGCCGCGTGAATATCGTGTCCGCTTCGGAAAGCTTCCAACATATTTTTATCTTCGCTCAAATGGGCCATGATACGCAATTCGATTTGAGAATAATCGACGGATAAAAATAAACTTCCTTCATCCGGAATGAAAGCCCGACGAATTTCACGTCCTTCTTCATCTTTAATCGGAATATTCTGAAGATTCGGATTCGTCGAACTTAATCGTCCGGTAGCCGTTGTTGCCTGATTGTACGTAGTGTGTACTTTTCCGTCCAACGGACTGATTAGTGAGGGTAAAGCATCGATGTATGTCGAAAGTAATTTCTTCACTTTCCTATATTCCAATATTTTTCCGACTACCGGATGTTTGCTTCGTAAACCTTCCAAAACATCTTCGCTGGTTGTATATTGTCCGGATTTGGTTTTTCTCGATTTTTCAACAATCTTCAAACGATCGAATAAAATTTCTCCCACCATCTTCGGAGAACTGATGTTAAACTCTTTTCCCGATAATTGAAATGTTTCGCTTTCAATCTTTCTCAGGTAATCCGTTAAAACGATAGATGATTCTTTCAGTGCGGTTGTATCTAATTTCACTCCGGCCTCTTCCATATCAGCCAAAACGGGAACAAGAGGCATTTCTATCTGATAAAATAAATCGGAAAAATTCTCTTTTTCTATTGATTCCTCGAAAATATTCTTCAGTTTTAATGTGATATCGGCATCTTCACAAGCATAATCGACCAGTTTATCAATCGGAACATTACGCATAGTCAGTTGGGATTTCCCTTTATTTCCGATTAATTCTTCGATATGAATGGTTTGATAATTCAGATACGTTTCAGCCAAGTAGTTCAAATTATGTCGATATTCCGGATTCATTAAGTAATGAGCGATTAAAGTATCGAACATCGGACCGGCAACTCGAACTCCATATTTTTTTAAGACATTAATATCGTATTTGATATTTTGTCCTATTTTCAAAATTTCTTTGTCTTCCAAAACTTCTTTGAAAAAAGCCACGGTTTTTTTCGCTTCCTCTTGATTTTTTGAAATCGGGAGGAAATAGGCTTCTCCTTCTTCCAAAGAAAAAGACATTCCGACTAATTCGGCCAATAAAGGATCCATTCCGGTTGTTTCCGTGTCAAATGAAAGCAATTTTCGATTTTTTATTTTGCCGATTAAATCGGTTATTTTTTCTTCATTATCAATCAAATAGTATGTATGAGGAGTCGAATTTATGTCATCGAGAATTGAATATTTTTTTTCATCTGTCCCTTCGTTCACAAATTCGTCAAAGAGCGAAGGTTGAAAATTAAGGTTTTTTGTCTGTTTGACTGTTTTTTTCTCATCGCCGAAAAGTCGTGCCGAAAGTTGCCGAAATTCCAACTCATCAAAAATTTTCCGAAGAGCTTCTTCGTTCATTTTCTCACGAACCAATTCCTCCGGATTAAAATCAATCGGAACATCTGTTTTTATCGTTGCCAAAAATTTCGAAAAAACAATGGACTCTTTATTTTCTTCAACTTTTATTTTTAACGAGCCTTTCAGTTTATCCGTATTTTCCAATAAATTTTCAACACTCTCAAATTCCGCAATTAATTTTTTTGCCGTAACTTCTCCCACTCCGGGACATCCGGGTATATTATCCGATTTATCTCCCATCAAAGCCAATAAATCGATTACTTGTAAGGGATTCGCCAATTCGTATTTTTTCTTTACTTCTTCTTCGCCTAATATTTCAAATTCGGAGCTTCCGTGTTTCGGTTTATAAATGTAGATGTTTTTATCCACCAATTGTCCATAGTCTTTATCCGGAGTCATCATATACACTTCATATTCCTTCGACGCTTTTTTGGCTAAGGTTCCGATTACATCATCGGCTTCATAATAAGGAACTTCCAAAATCGGAATATTGTATGCTTTAATAATTTCTTTTATTATGGGGACAGATGCTCGAATTACTTCAGGTGTTTCTTCACGCTGCGCTTTGTATTCCGTATAAGCTTCATGCCGAAACGTCGGCCCCGAAGGATCAAAAGCCACTCCGATATGAGTCGGTTCTTCTTTTTTAATGATTTCCTCTAAAGTGTTTACAAAACCAAAAACGGCAGAAGTATTAAATCCTTTCGAGTTAATGCGAGGAGTTTTAATCAAAGCATAATATGCTCTATAAATTAAAGCGTAAGCATCCAATAAAAACAATTTCATAAAAATAGATTATATGTTAGGAGTTTATTGCGTGTAAAGGTATAAAAAAAAAAATAATTTATACCTTTGCAGACTATTTCTGATAGAATGATTAAATTTCAAGTAATTATACAATCGGTGCAAAAGGAATTAGCTTTATTTGATAAGCTCTTCGAAGAGGCTTTATACAATCGTGAGCATAATTTCCAATTCATGGTTGATTTTATTTCCGGCCGAAGAGGGAAAAAAATTCGCCCGATTATTCTTTTTCTGTCTGCCAAACTTTGCGGAATTCCGACAACAAAGACAATAGAATATGCTGTAATTATCGAATTATTACATACTTCATCCTTATTGCATGATGATGTTATCGATAATACAATGGAACGAAGAGGGCAACCGTCTGTTAATGCGCAATACAATAACAAAGCAGCCGTTTTAATCGGTGATTTCATTCTTTCTCAAGCAATTATCAGAGGAGTAAACACAGAAAATATTTCCGTACTTAAACTGTTCTCGAATTTAGCTCAAAATTTAATTGAAGGAGAATTGATTCAATTGGTTGCATCTTCCGATAATACCATCCATGAAAAACAATACTTCGAAATTATACATAAAAAAACAGCTGTTCTTATTTCTTCGTGTACGGAGTTGGGGGCGATGTCAGTCCATGCCGAACCCGAAAAGGTAGAAATTCTTCGATTAATTGGGGAAAATTTGGGGATTTGTTTCCAAATAAAAGACGATTTATTCGATTATTTTGAGCAAGGGAAAATAGGTAAACCGACGGGAAATGACATCCGTGAAGGAAAAATTACGCTGCCTCTTATTTATGCCTTAAATAATGCTCCGACAGATAAAAGTCAAGCAATCAGAGAAATTATCCAAAATCAAAACTTCAATCGGGAAAATACCGAAATCCTCATTTCTTTTGCCAAGGAATACAACGGAATCGGTTATGCACAACAAAAGATGAACGAAATCAAAGAAAAAACATTGGTTTTACTCAATGAATTTCCTGATTCTGAAATCAAACAATTAATGATTGATTTAATTGATTACATCATTGAACGGGAAAAATAATTTTTCAACGCTTTTCTTTTAATCGGGTGTTTATTTTGAAACAAATGGCCAAACTAACCAAAACCCCGATTGCATCATATAAAAAATCCATCCAATCACCTGACCGATAAGGGGATTGGTATTCTTGTATAATTTCAATCAATCCACCGAAAACAATCGGAAAAAAGAAAGACCCCCAAACAATCCGTTGATAGCTGATTTTATTTTTCAAATAAGCTGTATTTTCAAAGAATACACCTCCGGATAATCCCCCAAACATTAAAAAATGCACCAATTTATCGAAGTTGGTCACGGAAATTTCGGGTAACGGCTCCGTATTCATAAAACACAAATATGTGATTATCAACGTCAATAATATACTAAAAAAATACTTTCTTACAATCAAGAACATTCCGTTTATAAAACTTTTAATAAATTATCTGCCAAACTACTCGCGCCAATCCGAAAATAATCGGGAGAAAGCCATTCTTTTCCTAAGACTTCTTTCACAATAAAATAATACAAAACGGCATCATTAATCGATTTTATTCCTCCGGATATTTTTATCCCTATTTTTTTATCATATAACAGATAGTATTCTTTAATTGTTTCACAGATTACAAATACAGCTTCCGGAGAGGCTCCCTGATAAACTTTTCCTGTGGATGTTTTTAAAAAATCAGCTCCTGAATAAATCGATAAAATCGCCGCTTTTTTAATTTTTATTGCAGATTTCAGAAGCCCGGTTTCTAAAATTACTTTCAATTTCGCACCACGACAAGCGTGCTTCAATTCATGCAATTCATCCGCAACTTCATCGTAATTTTCATTCAAAAAAAGGCCGCCGTTCAGCACTATATCAATTTCATCTGCTCCATCCGATACCGCCAAAGCTATTTCAGCCATCTTAACCTCCATAAATGTCTGAGAAGAAGGAAATCCTCCGGCAACGGAAACGATTTGAACATCAGCGGTTAATGTTTCTTTTAATGTCTGAACAAAATTAGGATATACACATATCCCGGCAACATTTTTAACATGCGAAACAGATTCTTCCAAATCATTTACTTTTTCCGCCAATGTCCGAATACTCTCTTTTGAATCGTCCGAATTCAAAGATGTAAGATCAATAGAAGAATACAAAAATCGCAAGATATCCAAATCGACATTTTCATCTATTTTTCTGATAATGTCTTCTACTTTTTTAGAAATGATCTCATCGGATAGATTAAGATCAAATTGACTGAAAATTTGCTCGTATTTATTCATTTTTTTGCAATTCTTCGCTTTCTATATACCCTAAATACCTATCGTGATCTCTCTCCACTTTCTTTTTGACATTATTCTGGAATGCTTCTGTCAGGTTTACTCCTGTTTGATTGGCAATGCAAATCAATACCCATAAAATATCGGCTAATTCATCGTCCAGGTTTAAACCCATATCCGATTTTTTAAATGATTGATCTCCGTAAGTTCGTGAAATGATTCGAGCCAATTCACCCACTTCTTCCGCAAGAATAGCCATATTAGTTAATTCCGAAAAATATCGTACTCCATACATTTTAATCCATGTATCAACCAATTCTTGTGCTTTTTCAATTGTCATAATATTATTCTTTGTTTTTTGAATCAATAATTATAGTAACAGGGCCATCGTTTATTAATGTCACTTTCATATCCGCTCCGAATTTTCCTGTTTTTATTTTTTTATTCAATCCGGCGGATAAATTTAGACAGAAATTTTCATATAATAAAATCGCCTTATCAGTTTTTGCAGCTTTTATATAAGAAGGTCGATTTCCCTTCTTAGTAGAAGCATGAAGTGTAAATTGACTTACACACAATATTTCGCCATCAATATCCAAAACAGATTTATTCATTACTCCGTTTTCATCATCAAATATTCGAAGATTTAATATTTTTTTAGTCAAAAAATCGATATCTTCTTGAGAATCTTCCGATTCTATTCCAACTAAGATTAATAATCCCTTTTCAATAGCGGAATATAAATTAGAGTCTATTGATACAGAGGATTTTATTACTCTTTGAATCACTACGCGCATACCTTATGAGTTTACAGGTTGTTCAAAGTATCGAAATAATGAATCAGCCTTCGCTTTTCCGATTAATTCGGATATTTCTTGTTTATTGGCTTCTTTGATTCGTTTTATACTTTTATATTTATTCAGCAATTTTTGTTTCATTATGGGGCCTATTCCTTTTACGTTATCCAATTCGGAAACGACTTGCTGTTTGCTCCGTTTATTTCGGTGAAAAGTAATTCCAAAGCGATGAGCTTCATCTCTCAACCGTTGAATTATTTTCAGGCTTTCGGAATTTTTATCCAAATACAGCGGTATCGAGTCATTAGGAAAATAAATTTCTTCTAATCTCTTGGCAATTCCAATTATGGGGATTTGTCCATAAAG